>PKTC01000511.1 GCA_002869305.1 Marinilabiliales bacterium | reverse complement strand
CTGCCAATAATATTGCATTGTGTAGATGATTTGCCACATCGGCACAATGCAATATTATTGGCAGTGCTTATCTTTAAACCATGAATATCTTTAAGAACAAAATCTCCAGATATTAGGGCAGGTCCATCTTTCATGATCTGAATTTTGGTAGCAGGCTCTTTTACCTCGTTATTTTCGAGTTCTTTTTTAGGTTCCTCATTCTTTTTCTCTTCCTCTTTTTGTGGTTCTTTTAATCTGGTATAGGTGAGCGCATCAGTTGGGCACTGGTTAACAATATCTATAATTTCTTCAGTAGTTCCTTTATCTAATCTAATCCAGGGTCTTCTTCCGGGATCAAAAACCGATCGCAGTTTAGCATAGCAAATAGTTGCATGGACACATTTATCGGGGCGCCAATGAACGGTTATTTCATCATTACTATAATCTCGGTCTTTTTTTTCCATGCCTATATATTTTATTCGAAAATAAATAACTATTTGATAAATACAATAAAAGTAGAATGATTGTTTAATTATTTATTTAAGTAATAATCTAATTTACCAAGTAATTTGTCTTTTTTTATAGGTTTTGCAATGAAATCTGTACAGCCAACTTCAATTGCTTTTTGTTGATCTGCTGGCATTGCATAGGCAGTGAATGCTAAAATTGGTAATTCATTATTAAATCGTCTAATTTCTCTGGTTGCTTCTAAACCACTAATTTTGGGCATTTTGATGTCAAGTAAAACAAGGTCGATTTGTGAGTTCTCTTTACACTGATTAATAGCATCTTTACCATTCTTCACATGAATAATTTTCACATTCGTTTTTTGAAGCAATAAGCTAAGCATTTTGATATTGCTAACTTCATCTTCTGCAACTAAAATGGTTTTATCTGCCCAGTTATATATCTGGTTTAAGTTTTCTTCTTGTTTAAATTTTTTATCAGTTATAATATAGGGTAGAGTGAAATAAAAGGTGGATCCAATGCCCACTTCTGATTCGATCCAAATATCACCCCCCAATTCATGAATAAGGTTTTTAGAAATTGCTAATCCCAGACCCGCACCTCTGTATAGTTTATTGTTTTGTTCAGTTTCTGCTTTTCTAAATTGTTCAAAAACTTCTTTTTGTTCTCTTTTATTAAGGCCAATGCCAGAATCTTGAACAAAAAATTTAACAAAACCAGGATATCCTTCAGGTTCTATCCGATATCCAAATTTAATAAATCCCTGATCAGTGAATTTTATCGCATTCCCAATTAGATTATTCATTATTTGTCTAAATCGGTATGGATCGGTATGAATGGACAGATTCTCATCTGTTGTTTCAATTTCTGCAATCAATTCAATGTTCTTATTCTCTTTAAGCTGTGTTTCGCTAAATGATTCGTAGATCTCAATAAAGGTTTGATTAATAAAACATTCTTGTTTATATATGCGTATCTGTCCGGCCTCGATTCTTGCTATATCAATAATATCATCAATCAAATGAAGTAAAGAATTACAATTGCTATTCAAATGTGTTACCAGTTCCTTTCTTTGATGGTTTCCAATATCCGGATCTGAAATTAACTCAGAAAAACCAATAATGGCATTCATGGGAGTTCTGATCTCGTGCGACATATTTGCAAGGAACGAAGATTTTAATCGATCTGATTCTTCGGCTCTTTCTTTTGCAAATTTTAACTGGGCTGTCCTCTTTTCTACAATCTTTTCCAACTCAGATTGTTGCTTTTCGAGTTGAATGTTTTGTTCTTGTATTTGTTTGTTTTGTTCGTTGGCAAGATCTCGCTGAGCTTCAATTTCTTCTTTTTGAATTAATATTTCTTCTTCTGCTTCTTTCAGCTTAGTTATATCAGAATCGATAGCAACTAATTTATAAATTTCACCACCTTCATCTATTATAGGAGTAATGGTGGTTCTCATCCACATGACCTTATTCTCTTTGCCAATACCCCTTGAGTTATATCTTTGCGATTTTTTAGTTTTTGAAATCTCACGAATAATCCCTTCAATGTTTGGATTAGTACTTGCAGAAATTAATGATAATCCCTTTTCTTCAATAAATTCAGGCAATGAATAACCATAAATTCTTGTAAAGCCTTCGTTTACCCATTCTATATCACCATTAGCATCGGCAATAACAATTGCATTCTCGGTTTTTTGAGCAGAAATATATAGTTTTTCAAGTTCCTTGTTTTTAATTCCAAGTTGTCTCGACTGTTCTTCGATTTCCTTTTTTTGCTGATTTATTTTTGCATTTTTATCTTCAAGATCCCTATTTATTAGTTTTAAATGTTCGGTTTGAACAACGTTTTCTTCTATTTGCTGCGCCAGTTCATGAGTCCGATCAATTAATCTTTTCTCCATTTCTGAATACAGAATGGCATTCTTTAATGAAATTGAGATTTGTCTCATTACATGCTCATATACATCATGTATCTCTGAAGGAAATGAGTTTTGATCTGAATCGTTTTCAAGATAGAGAATACCTATTTGCTTTTGGTGATAAATTAAAGGATAGCAAAGTAAAGATTTTATCTTCTTTTCTCTTAAATATTCAATACCAAGTTTAGGTTCCTTTTGATTTTCACTATTGAATATAAAATGCTTATTCGACTTTATCACTTTTTGAACTATTTCATGTGATAAATCCCTGGAATTTTCAAAGTCCATTGAATCCACAATAATTGGCTCATGAATAATGTTGCTCTGTATTGCTCTTATCTTTAAATCACTATTTTCATATATTAATAAAACAGCCTTAGTTGCATTTAATATGGTAGAACAGAAATTTAGAATTTTGGAGAATAAATTTTCCTTGAATATTTCATCAGATAACTCTTGGGAAGCTTTAATAGCAATTTTATAGTTAAAATCTATGGTCTCTCGCTCAGTCTCCGAGCTTTTTTCTTGGCTTTTCATTTTATTATAGAAAAATATCTAAAAACTCTACAATGTATAAATGCAAATGCAACATTGCTAAATTTTACGGGGTTATTTATTAACAAATGCTTAACATAAACAATATGTAATCATTTGTATTGTTAATACAACATTTTTAACTTTCAATCGTATTAACTTTGGTTATACAAGAGATGAGAAAAATAGTTACAATTATCGCACTAATTTTATTGTATTCGGGAGTTTCCTATGCACAGGAAAATTCTGAAATAGACACTTTTGTCGTTGCTCGTACGGTCATTATTGATGGCGATACTATTCCAAACGTTAGCATTGAAGAGGTTGTTATTTTTCCCAGGTTAGTATTTAAGAGCAAAAGGCATTCCAGGCGATACCGCAAACTTATAAGAGATGTTAAAAGAGCTTATCCATATGCCATATTCGCTAAACAGAAGCTTGATGATATGGAAAGAGAATTTCAAAGTTTAAAGACAGATAAAGAAAAAAAGAAATACATAAAAACAATAGAAAAACAGTTGATGGATGAGTTTGGAAATGAACTTAAAAAACTAACCATTACTCAGGGTAGAATATTATTAAAATTAATAGATCGGGAAACAGGAAATACTTCTTACGAGTTATTAAAATATTTACGTGGTTCTGTTTCGGCAATTTTCTGGCAAACCATAGCAAGAATTTTTGGTTCGGACCTAAAATCTGAATACGATCCAAAAGGAGATGACCGCCTTATTGAAAGGGTCGTGAGAATGATTGAAAGCGGTCAGATTACGTTGGATCCAGTTGTCATGAAAAGGTTAGGTATGAAACATTAAAAAAGATAGCAGAATCAGAAGATATTCTAATCCTGCAGATATTTACATGTCCAAAATAGCCTTTACCACATTGTTTGCCCCATCCCCAATCTGCGCAATGTTAGCATCTAACATATAGCAAGGTGTAGTTACAATTTTATATTTTTTATCAATTATAACCTCTCCATGTGTTGTCTCTGTGTGAGTCGCTCCCATGCTTTTAACTGCGTCTGCAGTTCCTTTGTCCTGGCCTATTGTAAGCTCAACATCTCCTAATAATTTGGCAATTATAACAGGAGCAATGCATAAGGCTCCGATAGGCTTTTTCTGTTCAACCATGCTTCTAATTGCCTTTTCAACATCCATATTTATTTTACAGGCTGCACCATCAAAAGCAAAAGTGCAAAGGTTTTTTGCGGCACCAAATCCACCAGGTAATATTAAGGCATCAAAATCGGATGCATTAAAACTGGCTAGATCATTGATCTTGCCGCGAGCTATCCGTGCCGATTCTACCAATACATTTCTTTTCTCAGGCATTTCTTCTCCTGTCATGTGATTAATGACATGGTGTTGTTCAATGTTAGGTGCGAATATTTCATAAGAGGCACAATTTTTCGTGATAGAATATAAAGTCAGCGTAGCTTCATGGATCTCGGCTCCATCAAAAACGCCATTTCCTGATAAAACAACCGCAAATTTTTTCATAATATTTTATTTTTATAGATTTTAGGATTAAGTATTCTAATTGTTTCATGTAAATATAATTTTATTTTACTTTGATTTCAAGTAAGATTAATTATGAAAAGAACCTTTATTGCAATTAAAATTCCTCTATCTAAGGAGACTTTAGAGTTCATCGGCGAAATAAAATTGCAGTTGAAAGATGAAAGAATAAAATGGGTTGATTCATGGAATGTGCATCTTACACTGTTTTTTTTGGGTGATACGGATGAAAACCTGATTTCTGAAATTGTAGATTTGTTAGCTGATAAATTAAAATCGTTTAAAAACTTTAACTTGATGTGTAAAGGGGTAGGTGTATTTAAGGATATGCAAAATCTTAGAGCATTTTGGTTTGGATTAGAAGAAAACGAAACACTACTTAACTTAAAGAAAATTGTAAATCAAGTATTGAATTCTTTTGGATTCGAAACTGAAAACAAAAAATTTAAACCTCATCTTACTTTAGGAAGAATTAAATATCTTAATAACAAGAGACTTTTAAGTGAGATTATTGAAAATTATAAGGATCAAACAATACAGGAAATAGCAGTTAACGAGGTGATTATTTATGAAAGTAAATTAACTCCAAAAGGTCCTATTTATAGTATTATTGAGAAGATATATTTGAACTAAATGTGCTTTCCTTTAATAATTTTGAGGATAGTATAAATCATAATTTTGAAGTCTACATAAACAGACATATTTTCTATATATAAAATATCATATTGTAATCTTTCAATCATTTGCTTCACACTTTCGGCATAGCCATATTTTACCTGCCCCCAGGAGGTAATTCCGGGTTTAACCTTCTGTAAATGCAAGTAGTGTGGCGCTTGTTCAACAATTTGATCAATAAAGTATTTCCGCTCTGGACGAGGTCCTACAAGAGACATATCCCCTTTTAAAACATTATAAAAATTAGGCAATTCATCAAGCTTGGATTTACGCATAAATTTTCCGAATGAAGTTATTCTTTTATCGTCTTTTGAAGAAAGTGCCGGCCCATTTTTTTCAGCATCAAGATACATTGATCTGAATTTATATAAAGTAAAAGGTTTTCCAAATTGACCTATACGTTCGTGGCAATAAAATATAGGTCCTTTTGAATTTATTTTAATTCCAATGGATAAGAAAATGAAAACAGGAGAAAATAGAATGAGAGCCAACAGTGCAATGGAGATATCAATTAATTGTTTGGTTTGTTGTTGCCAGATAGGCATTAAACTGTGCGATATCTGGATTAAAGGAGTGGAGTATATATGTGCCATTTTTACTTTCCCTGTTAAAATGTCGTACATGCTTGCAATAACCTTAATATCGACATTTTTATCATCAAGGAAATTAATTATCTTTTCAATTTCTTTATGTTCTGTTGACTCTAGGGCTATGATAACTTCTTCTATTTTATATCTGTCTATAATGTCTCGTACTTCGTTTAAAGTTCCGAGTCTTTTCAATTGTTTTTCAATAGGAAATTTATCCTTTTCATAAATGCTAATGAATCCAATAAATTTATTTCCAACTGATTTTGGTTGATTCTCAATTTTTTGAAAAATTTCAATGGCTTTTTTATTCCCACCAATAAGAATGGTGTTAAAATCAATTTTTCTGGTGTGAACTCTATGGTTTGT
>PKTC01000514.1 GCA_002869305.1 Marinilabiliales bacterium | reverse complement strand
GCACAGGAACACCAGAAAATGGGGTTCAGGGGGTCGGAGGTTCAAATCCTCTCGCCACGACAAAGTAAAACATATAATTTTAGATTAACGGCAAGATCTATATATGGATGTACAGATGATACTACCAATAGTATTGATATATATCGTGCTTATGCTAATTTTACAGTTAGTGATAACGAAGGATGTTCTCCTGTTACTGTTGCTGTGACCAATATTTCTATCGGGAATGATATTCCGCTAGCAACGGGATGGAATTGGGATTATGGTGATGGAATTGGTACTAGTACTAATAAAAATCCATTCCCTTATACTTATGTAAATAATACAGCAGCCACGGTAACTAACAAATTACTGCTCGAAGTAACCGGCACAAATGGATGTAGTACGCGTGATAGTGCTGATATTGTTGTCTATCCTGGAATAAAAGCAAATTATACTATTGCTGAGACACCTGTAGCAAGTTGTGATTCATTAGTGGTTGTATTTACTTCTAATACGATACATCCTGGATTAGATGCTACAGCTGTATATGACTGGAATTTTGGAGATGGAGCTTCTTCAAATTCAAAAGACCCTACTCATGTATACAAGAACTTATCAAGTGCTACGATGGTTACAAGAAGAGTTGATTTACATGTAGAAACTCCTTTGGGGTGTGCATACGATACCAGTTCGTTTATTGATGTTTATCCATTGGTAAATGCTAAGATCTCCATTGATAAAGCGACTGGATGTTCTCCTCTGTCGGTGAACGCAATTGCAACACAATATATTGGCATACCAGCAGCAAACTATCAATGGACTTATGGCGATGGTTATAATCCAAATATGTCTGATCCACCTTCACATACATATCCTGCTAATCCTCCGGGAGGCAACGATGTGTATACGCTTAGATTGGATGTTTCTGATCAAACAGGAACTTGCACGGATACTGATACTAAAACGATAACAGTTTATGATGAAGCTTTAGCTGATTTTAATCCAAAGAATTCTACCGATTGTGATCCATATACGGTTACCTTTGATAATTTATCTCAGAATTCTGCAACTTATAAGTGGGATTTCGATGATGGAGGAACCACCTCAACACAATTTGAGCCTACTTATGAATTTGTAAACACTACGTCAGCAACAAAAATATTTAACGTTGAGCTAGAGGCAACTTCAAATGAGGGATGTAAACATACATTTAGTTCTCCGGTAAATGTATTACCTACGATAGAAGCTGACTTTGATATTGATGTTTCGGAGGGATGTTCACCCCTTACGGTAACTATATCAAATAACTATGTTGGAACACAATGCTTTTGGTATTGGGATAAAGATGATAGAGTAATAAATGCTGGCGTTTTAGCTGCTGCAGATAGTACCGTCAATTTTGCAAGTTTTACCAAAACCTATGTAAATAATTCAGGAGGAACAAGAACAGATAGTTTAACTTTAATTGTTGGCAATGGAAATGGTTGCTATGAGATTTATAAAAGAGCAATAACTGTCCATTCAACCATCGATGCTCAATTTACTACGGATGTTACAGAAGGTTGTAATCCTTTAACTGTGCAGTTTACAAACAATACGGTAAACGGATCTATATACAACTGGACATTCGGAGATGGTTCTTCAACAACAACAGCCTCACCAAATCATCTGTTTACAAATACAACTATAAGCGATAAACCCTTCACTGTGCGATTAAGAGCAGAATCTGCCGAAGGTTGTGTTGATAATGCACAAACAGATATTACGGTTTATTCCAAGGTAATTTCAGATTTTTCAATTGCAACCAGTGAAGGATGTCCTCCATTTACTACAACCATTGACAATACTTCCATTGGTAATGCTGCGAATACCTATCAGTGGTTAATTGATAACGTACCGGTTGGCGGATCACCTACAGATGATTCTGATTTTGATCATTTGTATGAAAACACTGTTTCGACTGTTCGCAACTATAATATTAAATTAATTGCAACGAATCCTCATGGTTGTACTTCAGAAAAAAACGATGTAGTTACTGTCTATGAATATGTTGAGGCTTCGTTTAGTATGGATGTTAATGAAGGATGTACGCCATTAGAAGTAGAATTTACAGATTTATCTCAAGTTCCGGTAAGCAATACAAAATACACCTGGGATTTTGGTGATGGAGCTTCTTCAGGTTTATCTGATCCGTTGCATACGTTTTATAATTCTAGTCGAACAACCGACTTGCAAAGAACGATTGAATTAACCGTTCAATCACAGAATTATTGTTCTGATGATACTTCGTTAACGGTTGATATATATCACGAACCATTGGCTAATTTTTACATTGATAAAACATCGTCATGTCCGCCATTACAGTCCACTTTAACAAAATTATCTGAGGGTGAAGATATGTATGAATGGCGTTTTGGGGATGGGAATACAAATTCGACCAATGCAAATCTTACATATTCATGGGATAATACATATATAGATAATGTTCAGTATTATAATCTTGAACTTTGGGTAGGTACTAATAACAATTGCTTTGACAGCACTTCGCTGGATTTAACTGTATTCCCAAAAGTTACAGCAGACTTTACAATTAGTAATATATCTGGATGTAGTCCATTGGAAAATGTTCAGTTTACAAATACATCGACATCTCCTGCAACGCAATTTTTCTGGACATTTGGTGATGGTTCCTATACGAATATTGAGAATCCTGAACATGATTTTACAAATATTACATCGGTAGATAGGGATTATAACATTTATTTACTGGCATCATCTGAATATAATTGTTCTGACGACACAACGCAGCAAATAACTGTATTTGTGCAACCCGATGCCGAATTTTACATTGATCCTAATTACATGATATTCCCGGAAAACATTGTGGGAATAACGAACAAAACAAATTCCGGACCTTTTGATTTTTATTGGGAATTTGGAGACCAAAATCTTACAACATCAACTGTACAAGAACCTGCTCAGTTTGAGTATGAACATTGGGGTGAAAAAGTTATTGATTTATCAGTAACAAGTCAAACGAACGGTAATTGTTTTGATAGTTTTTCGGATACATTAGTAATACTACCTCCAAAGGTAAATGCCGACTTTATAACCAATATTGATGGAGGTTGCGTGGATCAGGGATTAGAGATAGAATTTACTGCTGCGGGTTCTGCATACAACGAAGATTATCAATATGATTGGGAATTTGGAGATGGACAAAATGGTTCTGGTCAGTATATTAATCATACTTATACAGAGCCTGGTGTTTATTATGTAAAACTGACAGCAAGGAGTAATGAATATACTGATGTTGAAGAGGACTATGCTTATAAAACCATTTATGCCTTTTCTAACCCAGAAGTTAATTTTGAAGTTTCTCCTAAATTAGCCATGTTAGATCCTAATACATTGGAGGGAAGAGTTAAATTTTATAATTTATCTAACTGTAACGATACAACAGGCTGTGCTTATACCTGGGATTTTGGTGATGGAAACACTGCCTTGTCAACAGATGTAACCCATGGTTATACCGAGTTAGGAAAATTTGATGTGAGTTTAACAGCTGTTTCGGCACACGGATGCAGGGATTCAATGATTTTATATGAAGAAGTTGAAATTATTGGAGCCGGACAAATTGCATTTCCAAATGCCTTCACTCCAGATGGAACCGGACCAACTGAAAATGAAATTTTTAGACCATTAGCAGAGGGCGTTATCGAATATGAACTATTTATTTATAATAGATGGGGCGAGTTAATATTTACAACCAAAGATTTAAGTGATGGATGGAATGGTACCATTGATGGAGATATGGCTAAACCTGATGTCTATGTTTGGAAAGCAAAGGGTAAGTTTACAAATGGAAGGTCATTTGAACTAGCTAGCGATGTAACCTTAATACGTTAAACGAAGTATTATGTGGTAAATGAAGTTATAAAGAATTGTTTATAACTTATCACTTGTGAGATTTGGAAATATTGCTAAATTTACAATTTAGGTTGATAATTATGCGTTTTAAGGTCATATTATCAATGTAAAACAGAAAGCTAACAATCAATCGTGAAAAGAATATTTATAGTATTTCTTATTTTATCTATTAGTATAGTTAAGGCTGGATATTCACAAGATTCACAGTTTTCACAATTTTATGCTAGCCCTTTATATTTAGCTCCATCCTTCGCTGGCTCTACCGATGGTGATCGAATAAATGTTAATTATCGAAATCAATGGCCATCCATCTCAAAATCGTTTCAAACTTATTCCATTGGTTATGATCATTATTTTCCTCATTTAAAAAGTGGATTTGGATTATTACTTTTTAGAGAACAAGCAGGGGCAAGTTTACTAGCCACAACTAATGTTGGAATAGCTTATTCATATAAATTTCGATTTAGAAGTGGTTGGCGTATAAGTCCTGGTCTAACATTTTTTTATACACAAAGGAATGTTAATTTTGGTTCGTTAGAATTTTATGATGAGTTAAACTCTGGAACCGCCACCACCGAACAGGATATTTTAGGAAAGAAAGCAGATGTTGATGCAACATTTTCTGCGTTGGCTTTTAACAAAAATATTTGGTTTGGTTTTACCTGGGATAGAATCTTAAAACCCAATAGATCATTAACTGGAGAAGAATTAGAGGATCCATGGAAATTTTCTATATATGGAGGTACAAAATTTAATATTTTTGATAAATACAACTGGGCAAGTGGACAAAGTCTTTCTCCATCCTTTCTTTTTAAAATGCAGGATAAATATTCACAGTTGGATATAGGGGTTTATTGGTATCAGGAACCTCTTGTACTTGGAATTTGGTATAGAGGTATTCCCGTATTTAAAGATCTTGCAAGTAATGACGCTATCGCATTTTTAATTGGTTTTAAAGTGGATCAATTTAGCATTGGCTATAGTTATGATCTTACCATTTCAAAATTAGTTGGTTTTACAGGAGGCGCTCATGAAATTTCAGTGACCTATATGTTTAATCAGGGTGTTACAAAACGCGAAAAGCGGAAAATTATTCCTTGCCCTACTTTCTAGTTAAAAAAAATACAATTTCTTTTTGGTGTGAGTTTTATTCAATTATATTTGCTTTGTTAAAATAATGAATAAAAATTAAATATTGTAACTATGAAAAAAGTATCTCTTGGATTGAATGTTGTTTTAATTTTAGCTGTTGCGGGAATTTATTATTTACATTTTGCGGGAAATAAAACAACCAAAAAAGAAGTAACTAAGGGTGATACAGAGCAAGTAATTGATAGAGATTACGCTATTGCATATGTAAATATTGATACATTGGTTAGCAATTATAACTTATTTGTAGATAAAAGTAACGAGTTAAATCAAAAAAGAAATGAATCAGAAGCTGATTTACAGCTTCAATCTAGTAGTTTTGAAACTGAAGTTCGCGATTTTCAAAATAAGGTAAGTAAAGGACTAATTACCAGAACGAAAGCTCAAATGTTGCAGCAGGAATTAGCTCAAAAAGAGCAACAATTATATGCAACAAGAGATAATCTTGCACGACAATTGGCAGAAGAAGAGCAAGTTATGTATCGTCAGGTATTAAATGAAGTAATGGAATATCTTGAAGAATATAACGAAGCTTATAATTACAAGTATATTTTTAGTAATTCTTTTGGTGGTCAACTACTTTATACTGATAAAAGCTTAAATATTACATTGGATGTACTTGAAGGCTTAAACGAAAAGTACGATAATTCTAAAAAATAAATATACGTGGGCTTTGCGGATTCTTATTTGGAGAAACAAAAAAACTTTCAAGTAAAAATTCACGACAAACCACAGTTGGATCTTAAATTTGTTGTTGTAATTCCTTGTTTTAATGAACCAGGACTCATTAACACCCTTGATTCAATTAAAGATTGTAAAAGAATAAGATCTTCAATCGAAGTTATTATTCTAATTAATTCAGCTGAAGATACAAGTGAACAAATTGTAAGTCAAAACACAAAAACATATACCGAAGCGAAGAATTGGATTCATAAAAATGAAGATTCTTCGTTTCGTTTTTTTATACTTCAGGAAATAGATTTACCAAGAAAATT
>PKTC01000493.1 GCA_002869305.1 Marinilabiliales bacterium | reverse complement strand
TCCATTCAATTTCAAAACCTTTACAACTATTCTCCTCTGCATAATATTCAAAGAGGAATAGATTATCCTGCTATTATGGTTATTACAGCAGATCACGACGATAGGGTAGTGCCAGCACATTCATTCAAATATATCGCAACCTTACAGGAAAAATATGACGGCAAGAATCCTGTATTAGTTAGAATACAAAGCAATGCAGGACATAGTGCTGGTAAATCAACTAGTGTAAAAATTGAAGAAGCAGCTGATAAATGGTCGTTTGCCTTTTACAATATGGGAGAAACTCCTATTTACGCCGATTAATTTGTTTTTTGTTTATAAATATTTTTAAGTTTATATATTAAAAATTGCTTTGAAGTTTATCTTTGAAGCAGTTTTTTTAATGAATTGAATTATTGTGGACTTAAATTACATTGTTATAGAAGGAAACATTGGAGCAGGTAAAACAACCTTATCCAAAATGATTGCTAAAGAATTTAATGCCAAGCTCATATTGGAGCAGTTTGCCGATAATCCATTTCTACCCAAATTTTACAAAGAACCCGATAAATATTCTTTTCAATTGGAACTTTCTTTTCTTGCTGAACGTTATCAGCAATTAAACAAGGAATTAACATCAAGAGATTTATTTCGCCCTTTTACGGTTGCAGATTACTATTTTATGAAATCATTAATTTTTGCAAGAGCGACATTAAAAGAGGATGAATACAATCTTTATCGCCAGATTTTCAATATCATATACAAATCTATTCCTAAACCTGATCTATTTGTGTATTTGCATGTAGACATTCAAAATCTTCAAAAGAACATCGCTAAGCGTGGACGTGACTATGAAAAGGAGATTCCGTTAGATTATTTATTAAAAATACAAGAAGGTTATTTCGACTTCTTCAGGCAGCAAAACGATATTAAATATTTAATAATAGATTCAAACTACCTTGATTTTGTTGAAAACCCTTATGACTACTTAAAGGTAAAGGATTTTATTATGAATAAAGAGTACCCTGTGGGAATAACCCGCATAAGCATTTAATCCCTTATATATTACATATTTTACAGCTTTTTTTTTTTTTTTAACTAAAACATTATTAAGTTTGTATTTAAAGTAAAACGGAATTAGCAATTTTAAAAACAAATAACTTAATCAAACTATGAAAAGAATCAACTATTTAGCATCTTTCTTATTCGCTGCACTTATTTTAAGTAGCTGTGGTGGATTAGATAAAATGAAAGAAGAGGCTTCTAATCTTCAGTACAGTGTTACTCCAAAAGTTTTGGAAATGCACGGTGGAACTGTTAAATACGAAATTAAAGGTGACATTCCAGCTGAATGGTTCAACAAAAAGGCAATCGTTGAATTTACTCCTGCTTATAAGTACGAAGGTGGTGACGAAGTTTTAGAATCAAAAACATATCAAGGAGAAAGTGTTGAAGCAAACAATATGGTGATTGGTTTTGAAACAGGCGGCTCAATGGAATTTGCCGGCGAATTCGAATATCAAGAAGCTATGAGAACAGGTGAGCTTGAAATGCGAGCTGTTGCAACTATTAAAGATGATCAATTAGCTATGTTGTCAGTTAAATTAGCTGATGGTGTTATCTCTACTCCATTATTAGTAATGGTTGATCCTATGCCTGTTGCTGCTAAAGATAACTTCCAAAGAGTTATTTCTGAAGAAAAAGAAGCAGATATCCATTATCTTATTCAAAGATCAGAAGTTAGAAAATCTGAATTGTCTGCTGAAGACATTAAAGCGCTTGAAGATTTCGTAAAAATGGCAAATGAAGCTGAAAACGAAGAATTCAAAGGTGTTGAGATTTCAGCATATGCTTCTCCAGACGGACCTGAAAAATTAAATGAAAGGTTATCTGACCAAAGAAAGAAATCTGCTGATAAATATTTAGCTAAGGTTATTGGTAAAGCTAAAGTTAGCAAGGAAGATGCTGAAACTTTATACAACTTAAAATCAACTGCTGAAGATTGGGATGGTTTTAAAACATTAGTTGAAGGTTCAAGTATTGAAGATAAAGATCTTATTTTACGTGTTCTTTCAATGTACTCAGATCCTGTTGTTCGTGAGAAAGAAATTAAGAACATTGCTGCTACTTATGAAGTATTAGCTGATGATATTCTACCTCAATTAAGAAGATCTGAAATTAAAGTTAAAGTTGATAAAATTGGTTATGCTGATTCAACTATCATGGATTTTGCTGTTAACAATCCTGATACTTTAAATATTGAAGAATTATTGTATGCTGGTAAAATGGCTGAAGATTTGAATACAAAAGCTGCTATTTATAAAGCTGCTACTGAAAAATACGAAGGTTGTTTCAGAGCATTCAATAACTTAGGTTATACTAATATCTTATTAGGTAACTTAACTGATGCTAAAGCTTCTTTAGAAAAAGCGAATGAACTTAAAGAAGGTGACGCAATTGTTACTAATAATTTAGGTGTTATTGCTTTGTTAGAAGGTGATAAAGAAACTGCAAAGACACATTTCTTAAATGCTACTGATGCTGGTAATGCTGTTGATTACAACTTAGGTATCATTAACATTATGGAAGGTGAATATGAAGCAGCAGTTAATTATTTCCAAAGCCACAAATCTTTCAATACTGCATTAGCAATGTTATTAGCTGGCAAAAACGATTCAGCTAACAAGACTATTGATGTTGTTGAAAAAGAACATCCAATGAATTATTACTTAAAAGCTGTTATTAATGCACGTATCGGTGACGAAGCAGCTGTTATGAATAATTTAAAAACTGCAGTTGAAAAAGACGCTGACCTTAAAGGAATGGCTAAAACTGATTTAGAATTCAGAAACTACTTCGAAAACGAAACTTTCAAAACTATCGTTGAATAAGAAGTAACTCAAAAATATTTGGAAGGTGGTTCGTTGGAACCACCTTTTTTTATTCTATCAATTTATAAATGTCCCTTTTTTACAATTTTAATTAGTTAACAGCATTATCTTTGCAATGAAATTAGTGAAGAATGATATATCAATACCTAAAGCCATCTCAAATTTTAAGCCCTTTTATTAAACACTTCTGGATTCTAGAAGAAAATAATCCGAGCGGCGAAGTTTGTATACCAAGGATGTACCCAACGGGTTTTACAGAGCTGGTTTTTTATTACGGTGACAGGTATTTACATATTGATAAGAATAAATCGAAAACTCCGCAGCCCTATTCTTATTTTATGGGCCAAAATAATAGCTACTATGATATTTCTCCTACAGGAAAAATTGGAGTAATAGCAATAACTTTTAAACCCGATACAGCTAAACTGTTTTTTAAGACACCTATTGATGAAGCAGAAAACAGTTTTATCGCTCTTGAAGATATTATTGGAAAATTCACTAGAAATCTGGAATATGAGCTTCAAATAGCTAAAAGTAATATCGATAGGATTCATTTAATTGAGAAATTTTTAATTAACCAATTAAAGAAAAACTATTCTGAGGATCATAAACGAATTGGTTTTAGTGTAGATAAAATAAACCAGAGTAAAGGATTAATTTCTATAGTAGAATTAGCTGATTTTGCTTGTTTAAGCACAAAGCAATTTAATAGGAAGTTTACTGAATTCGTTGGAATAAAACCCAAACAATTTACTAGGGTTGTGAGATTTCAAAATACAATATATAGTCAGCAAAGAAGATCAGTAAAAAATTTAACAGAACTGGCATACAAATGTGGTTATTATGATCAGGCGCACTTTACAAATGAGTTTAAGGAATTCACTGGTTATTCTCCAAAAGAGTTCTTTAAAACATGTGAGCCATATTCTGATTACTTTTCTTAATAAGTCCCTTTTTTACAATTTTAGCCATACTCAAACATCTATTTTTGTCTCCTAATCAAATTAAATGCTATGAGTAAACTAATTTCCTGGGTTGATATACCTGCAATTGACATCCAAAGAGCTGCTAATTTTTACAACGCAGTATTGGATTTTAAACTAGAAGTATTAGATTTTGGAGCTGAAAAAATGGCTTGTTTTCCAAATGGAGAGGGTGCCATATCTTTAGCACATGGTTTTACTCCATCTTTGGATGGAGTAATAGTCAGTTTTAACGTTAATGGTGACTTGGATTCTGTATTAGAAAAAGTATGGAATGCAGGGGGTAAGGTAACAAAACAAAAAACTAAGATTGAAGCCGAAGGACGAGGTTATTTTGCTTTGTTTATCGATTCCGAAGGTAATCAACTTGGCATGTATTCAGACAATTAAAATGAAAAAAAGCGGTTCAATACCGCTTTTTTAGATTGTTTTTATTTTTTTAAATAATTCCCAAAGAACAATCCCTGCGCTAACAGAAATGTTAAAAGAATGTTTGGTTCCATATTGTGGTATTTCAATGGCAAAATCGCTTTCATCCACTGCTTCCTGTTGTACTCCTTTCACTTCATTACCAAAAATAACAGCATATTTTTGATCTTTTTTAGGAGTAAAATCCTGAAGCATTATGGCTTTTTCAGTTTGTTCTATAGAGAGAATAGTATACCCTTCACTTTTTAATTCGGTTAAGATTTCTAAGGTCTCTTTATAGTATTCCCATTCAACAGAATCCGTAGCGCCTAGAGCAGTTTTTTGAATGTCTTTATGTGGTGGTTTTGCCGTAATTCCACATAGGTATATTTTCTCAACTAAAAAGGCATCCGATGTTCTAAAAACACTCCCAATGTTATTTAAACTTCTGATATTATCCATAATAACAACTAATGGAGTTTTAGCAGATTTTTTAAATTCATTTATACTTAATCTGTTTAGTTCACTGTTCTTTAATTTTCGCATTTGTGTTTCTGGTTAATTTATATCCGAAAAATTGGTTAAATGTATAAAAAATCGATAATTTCGTGATATTAATTTTCATTCTAAATATTTAAACTATGAATATCCACGAATACCAGGCTAAAAGTATATTAAAACAATTTGGCGTGGCAGTTCCCGAAGGAGTTGTTATCGAAAATTCAGAAAAAGCGGTTGAAGCTGCTAAACAAATTCAAGATAAAACTGGAATGAACACCTGGGCAGTTAAGGCTCAGATTCATGCTGGTGGCCGTGGAAAAGGAGGAGGAGTTAAAATAGCCAAATCGCTGGATGATGTAAAGCAGTTTGCTTCAGATATTATTGGAATGCAATTGATAACCCACCAAACTGGACCGGAAGGAAAAAAGGTAAATAAAGTTTTAGTTGAGCAAGGAATTTATTATCCTGGAGAGAGTGAAATCCAGGAGTTTTATATGAGTGTTTTATTGAATAGAGATTCGGGAAGAAATATTATTATGTATTCAACTGAAGGTGGAATGGATATTGAAACAGTTGCTGAGAAAACACCACATTTAATATTTAAGGAAGAAATTGATCCTCGCGTTGGAATACAAGCTTATCAAGCAAGAAATATTGCATTTAATCTGGGATTAAGTGGCAAAGCTTTCAAAGAAATGATAAAGTTTGTAATGGCTTTATATTCAGCCTATGAAAAGAGTGATGCATCTTTGTTTGAAATCAACCCGGTGTTTAAAACTTCGGATGATAGAATTTATGCTGCTGATGCAAAAGTAAATTTAGATGATAATGCATTGTACCGCCATCCTGATTACGAGGTTATGAGAGATATCTCTGAAGAAGATCCAGCAGAACTAGAAGCAGGAAAATACAATCTAAATTTTGTTAAGCTCGATGGAAATGTTGGATGCATGGTTAATGGAGCAGGTTTGGCAATGGCAACGATGGATATCATAAAACTAGCTGGTGGTGATCCTGCAAATTTCTTAGATGTTGGGGGAAGTGCCAATGCTCAAACTGTTGAGGCAGGGTTTAGAATTATATTAAAAGATCCAAACGTAAAAGCTATTTTGATTAATATTTTTGGAGGAATTGTTCGTTGTGATCGTGTTGCGCAGGGAGTTGTTGATGCATACAATAAAATTGGAACGATTAATATTCCTGTTATTGTACGTTTGCAAGGAACCAATGCTAAGGAAGGTAAAAAATTAATTGATGAATCTGGTCTGAAGGTATATTCTGCAATAACGTTGCAGGAGGCAGCAGATCTAGT
>PKTC01000470.1 GCA_002869305.1 Marinilabiliales bacterium | reverse complement strand
ATCCGGACGCACGTCCTTTAAAACTTCATCAATAAATAATCCAAATAATACCAGGTAAGAAAACATAATCAGCATAAGAAAACCGATGATAATATTAATCACCAGGCTTTTCTGCCAAAAGCTTGATCTTGTCATTTCTTTCCACTGATGGGATAAAAACCATTGAAACATAGTACTAAAATTTTATATTCAATTATTTAGTTGAAAAGTTAGTTGAATTATTACAAATAAAAGATGATTTTTTTCAGTTATGCGTTTAAATTTTTTTGAGCGAAATTATATGTTGCTCTTCAATAAATGTTTTGGAGATTTAATCGTAGCAACCAGCTTTAATCGCTTAATCCAGATCATATGCAGTTTGTGCAATAATCAGGACCTTTAATCTCTTTTTTCTATTTCTAATTTGTAATAATTTTATCAATAAATCTACTAAAATTATTGATAATCATTAACCACTGCCTTAGAAGGAGTACTTATTTTTGTAATAATAAGTCGATTTCTTTGGCAAGATCGTAATCTTTGCAAGTTATCTCACCTTCTTCGTGTGTTATTGAAGTAATTTTAACCTGATTGTAGGAATGTAATAAAATATCGGGGTGGTGTTTTTGGGCTTCGGCAATTTTTGCTACATCATTAACAAAATCAATGGCCTTTAAAAAGTTTCTTAATTTAAAAACCTTTACCAAACCATTTTTTGTTTCTTGCCATGGTTCCATAGTTCATTTTATTCATTGAACAAATCATTTAACAAAAAGTATAATTACAGCAATAAGATCTTTAATTTAAACTCTCTGCAATTGAATCTTCTATTTCCTGCTTATTAAATGGTTTACTAAAACAGTTCGTAACAATATTTCCTTTTATTGCTTCGGATATGTCAGGTGTAATTTCATAACCAGTAAGTATATAATACTTTTTTGTTGGAAATTCTCCTTTTGCAGTTTTAATGAATTCCAATCCCGACATTTCTGGCATACGCATGTCACTAATTACAACCTTAGTTTGTGGATTTTTCTTTAAAATTTCTAAACCTTGTTTACCTGATTCGGCTGTAATTATATCAAAGTGTTTATTAAAATTATGTTCAAATAATATTAAATTGGTTGGTTCGTCATCAACGTATAGTAGTTTTATTCTTTCACTCATATCATTTTAAAATTACAGGCAACGTAATAAAAACATTTGTTCCTTTGTAAAGTTCGGAATTAATTTCAATATTTCCCTTATGTTCTTCAATAATGTTATAAGTTATAGATAGTCCAAGTCCAGTTCCTTTTCCAGGATCCTTTGTGGTAAAGAAAGGATCGAATATTTTTGGTAAGTTTTCCTCACGAATTCCATGTCCAGTATCGCTAATAACTATCTGTAACTGTTTATTTTTAATTTGGGTTCTTATTTTTATATCTCCCCTGCCTTCTATTGATTGAATAGCGTTAGATAAAACATTTAAAAGGGCCTGGTGCATTTTACCTTCATTACATTTAATGATAAAATTACTTGTAGAATAATTCTTTTCAACACTGATAATATCCCTTAGTTCATTGCGTAAAATATTTAAACAATTATCAATTATATCATGAATAGCACACTCTGTTATTTTAGATTCGTCTCTGTGGCTATAATGGTTTAAACTAGTTACAATGCTTGCAGCACGATCTACTCCCTCGTTGATACTACTAATAAATATTTTTACTTTTTCGAGATGATCAGGTATGTTTTCCTGAAAATAATCTTCCAAACCAAACGCTCCTCCCCGAATAAAATTCAATGGATTATTAATTTCGTGAGCAACACCAGATGCAAGTACACCCAACGATGCCATCTTCTCAGCTTGAATAAGTTGTTTCTGAGCATTTTGCAAGTTTTTTAGTGTAACTTGCAACTCTTCACGTTGGCTATGAAGCTCTTCATTGGTTGATAGTAACTCTTCATTTGTAGTTTGTAGTTCTTCCGTTCGTTCTTTAACTAAAAACTCTAAGTGTTCTCTATATTTTCTCAGTTCTTCTTCAATTTTCTTCTTTTCAGTAATATCTCGTGTAATGGTCTGCAACACTAACTTATTATTATATTTCATCTTTGACATGGTTCCTGCGAACCATCTTAAGTTACCCCATGAATCGATAAACCTGTGTTCGATTAGACTTGTATGCGTTTGATCACCATCCAATAGTTCTTTGATAGCATCTTGCATAAGTTTGGTATCGTCAGGATGAATTTTTGCCTTTCGATTTTTATTCCTATAATCTTTCGGTGTTATTCCTGTATAGTTTTCAAGAGCATCATTTGCATATAAAATATTTCTCTCTAAATCAGAAATCATAATAATATCTGGAAATACCTCAATTATAGTACGATATTTTTCTTCACTTTCTTTAATTTTTTTCTCAGCAATCTTTCTTTCAGTAATATCAGTTACAGTTCCTATAAAACCTTGTATTTTTCCGTCCAGAACTTCTGGAACGGCATTCCCAAGTACCCACACAACTGAACCATCAGGTTTTAAAAAACGGTATTCTGCAATGGATTCTTTACCTTCTTTCGAATATAATTGCCAATTCTCTGCTAAAACTTTCTTATCTTCAGGATAAACCGCATTAAGCCACCCATTGCCCAGTGCTTCTTCAAACGTTAGGCCTGAAATTTCCATCCACTTTGGATTAACATATGTTGTATATCCATCGGGACGAGTTCTGAAGATTCCAACAGGAGAAGTATGTGCAAGAGTATGAAATAACTGTTGACTTTTTCTTAATTTTTCTTCAGCTATTTTTCTTTCAGTAATATCTATCATATTACCAATCGACCCAATAATATTATCGTCTGCATCTCTTACAGGAGCACCGCTCACTAAAAAATCGAATTTGGTTCCATCCTTTGCTATAAAAGTTGCTTCATATTGGCTGGATATATTTTGAATACGTTCTTTATTAGCCTTAAGAATAATCTCTTGATCATCTGGGCTAAGCAATAATTTATATCCTATTTTTCCAATTAACTCTGAATCAGAGTATCCAATTTTTTCTTTGAATCTTTTATTTACATAAAGAATCTTATCATCGTTATCGACAAACATTACCAGATCGTTCATGTTGTCCATAAGGGATCGATATTTTTCCTCATTTTCTTTTAACGCCATTTCAATTTTCCTGCGCTCAGTAATATCTTCTATGAATCCCTCCAGATAAACTCTGTTCCCTTTCTCGTCTTTAACAGTTCTCGAATTTTCCTTTATGGTAATTATCTCACCATTTTTCTTTCTCCATTCCGATTCAAAATTGCTAACATATCCTTGCTTAACCATCAGGCTCTCAAAGGCACTTCGGTCTGTCTTAACAAAGAAGTTATCTGTAATTAGATTTCTTCCAACGAGCTCATCAACAGAATCAAAGCCCAAAATATTAACCAATGCAGGATTTGCTTTTATTATTTGGCCATCAGGATTTGTTTGAAAAATACCCATTTGTGCATTTTCAAATAATGCAGTATATTTAAGTTCGCTCTCGCGAATAGCCTCCTCTGCCTTCTTTTGTTCTGTAATATTTATTACAAAACCTTCATAGTACATAGTCTTTCCCTTTTCATCGCGAACTGCTCTGGCATTTTCTCTTACTATTACAGATTCTCCATCTTTTCTGGTCCATACCGATTCTAGATCTTTTACAAAGCCATCTTTTTCAATTTGTTCTATAAACAGGTGGCGATTAGTGTTAACGAACACATCCGCATCGTTGAAATTTTTATTCACTACCTCTTGAATAGATGTTAAGCCTTGTAACTCTTGCATCGCAGGATTCAACTGTAAAATTTCTCCTTCTGGAGTTGTTCTATAAATTCCTATTTGTGCATTCTCAAATAAATTTCGATAACGGTATTCGCTTTCTGCTAATTCCTTTTCTGCTTTTAATCTTTCATTATAATCGGATTCAACCTTGTTTAAGATTTTCTGATTTAACTTTAAGATGTGATACCCTGCTATTCCAGAAAATAAGAAAGCAAGTGAAGTATCCATTATGAAATCAATAAATTGTGCTTTATTTATATCATATTCATTTTGAAGCTTTACAGCAAAAAGAATTACCATTAAAATATTGAAAGTAACATAGACAAAGATTGTTGCCTTCTTTTTGCTTAAAAATAAAGGCACCGTATTTAGAACCGCAAATAGCAGCACAACAGTATCGACTCGAGTAAAAAAGTCGCTTTCCCCTATAAAAATAACAATCCATGCGCACAATGTTGCTGAAAGTAAAAATAGCTGAGATGAAAATTGATAGTATCCCTTAACCAGCAAATACATGCACATTAAGAATATGATCAATAACAAAAGCTCTAAAATTAAAATGGACGGATCGATAATTCCATCCATTGTATTAAGTTGCACATAGATAGAAGAAAACATTAGAATAATCAGGGTTATTATACCAAATACAGCAATTGGATAAAAAAGTTTTGCCTTTTGCTTGGTCCCAAAATCGGCATTTTCATATGCTTTCAATCTCCATTCAATAAATGAGTCCAACTTAGTTTTTATATAAGAAAATGTATTCAAGAGACAAAAAATTAAAATTTCAAATAATCAGTATTATAAATTTAGAGAATGTTTTATTGTTATCCAATAATTTGGAAGTAAATAGTAACCGAGTAGTAAAGTTCATTAAGAATTAAAGGGATAATTGATTACCAAATACCCCTTTTTATTTTTGTATTATCCTATATCTCATTTTTAATCTGTTCCCATGTATTGGCACTCATTTTTGATCCAATAATTTCAATCACTTTTCCTGCACATATAGAGCCAATTTTACCGCATTTATCTAAAGTCATATTGTTTGTTAATCCATATAAGAATCCTGAAGCAAACAAGTCTCCAGCACCCGTAGTATCAATAGGACTTACTTTTATAGGATCAATTCTATGAATTTGTTCCTTAGATTTTACTAGAGAGCCCTTACTGCCAATTTTTACAACAGCTATTTCACAGATTTTGGCCATTTCATTCAATGATTCTTCAGGTTCTTTACCAGTAAAAGCTTTTGATTCCTCTTCATTGGCGAAAATTATATCAACATAATTTCTGATATAATCCTTTAAAAATTCAAGATTATCTTCAACCACATTAAAGCTTGCCATATCAATAGAAATTTTCATATTATTAGCTTTAGCGAGTTCTGCAGCCTTTAACATCAAATCGTGATTTAATGCAAGGTAACCTTCAATATGAAGTATGGCATAATCTTTAAATTGATCATTCGTTAAATCATTATCGTTCAATTCAATGGCCGCACCTAAATAGGTTGCGAAGGTACGCTCAGAATCAGGAGATATAAGAGCCATAGCCCTACCTGTTTCATTTTGTCCTTTTAATAAGAAAGGTTCAATGTTATGCTCTTTCATGTCACGACTAAAAAACTCACCAAATTCGTCGTTACCAACTTTTCCAATGTATCCAGCATTGCCTCCTAAACTGGCTATTCCGTGAATGGTATTGGCTGCTGATCCTCCGGATGACTGAGATTTTTCAAAACCATTGGTGGCATTATTTATTTCGGCTGCAAAATCAATTTCAGATAATTGCATACTCCCCTTTTTTAACGAGAATTTTTCTAAGGTTGAATCATCAGGTAATTGAATCATAATATCAACCAAAGCATTTCCTAATCCTATAACTTTGTCCATCTAATTATTTATTAAATTCATTATCAGGCGCAAAAATAGTAAGATTATTTTAAGTAGGTAATATAAAAGTGTATTAATACAAAAAGTGCTTACTTTTTTACCATTGATCTTATGATAAGACCCAAAGAAATCCCAATAGCTATAATCATCCAAAAACCAGCCTCATCTGGCTTGCTTTTTATATCGTTAAAAAATACTACATAAGTTGCTATTGATAATACAAATGGAACAAAAACTACTCCAGTTTTTTTTCTTTTTGACATAATAGTTGGTTTTAATTTGATTACTAATATAATATATCTAATTCGTTCTTCCATTTAGTTATATATCTATAAAAAATATTACAAAATTATTTAATTAATTTGGTTTATATTTTAAACTACTTTATATTTGCAATATATTTATGT
>PKTC01000301.1 GCA_002869305.1 Marinilabiliales bacterium | reverse complement strand
GCCACACTTGGTTTCTCTGCTACACAAAGTTTCACTGAATTTATTTTTTGACAAATTTAAGGAATTAAAAGAGAATTAAAATCTTTAGGATTGGTGGATGAATGATTATATTTTATTACTTTGTTACCCAAAGCAACATTTGCTTCATATTCTTCATTCCATATAATATTATGAATATCGTCCTCAACTCTAATTGCACGAATGTTTGAATTATCTCCAACACTATTTTCTACAGTTCCTATTATTAAATAACCACCACCTTCAGCAGTTAACAATGAGGTTCCATAATCATTATTTCCTGCCCCATAAGTAATATAATCCGGTGAACCTCCATATTGATTTGTTTGGACTACAATAATATTATCTCTATCTTGACCTGGTTCATTGAAGCTATTGCTTGTACCAACGAGTAAATAGCCTGTACTTATAACAATTACCTGATTAGCAAAATCTTCACCTGCTCCACCATGATTTTCTGTCCATTCAGTGTTACCTGTATCATCAAGCTTTACCAAAAAAATATCTTTTGTTCCTTCGGAATTCCCATTTCCTGCATCTTGTGCATCTGTACTTCCAGCAATGATATATCCGGAGTTGGCATTTTTAATAGAACGACCTTCTTCGTTGTCGTCAGTTCCTATTATTTTTTCCCAGTCTGACGTACCATCAGGTTTAAATTTTTCAATATATATATCGGTATTATTATTTAAAGTATCAGTTACAGTGCCCAAAACAATAAAACCACCATCCTGTGTTAATAAAAGCTCGGAAGCATAATTATTTCCCTCTCTAATAGACGATAATGTGTCATTATTGATTTGATTTCCATTATTATCGACGTGAATCAAAACAATATCTTTATTTCCAATATCGGATGTAACAGTTGCAAGAATTATATAACCTTCTTCGAATTGTTTAATGTCATTACCAACGTCAGACCCTGAAGAACCATAAAATTTGATAAAAGCATTCGCCTGGTCTGGCGAAATATCGAGTTGATTACAACCGGTTGAAGCCCAAATAATAAACAACAGAAATATATATTTTGTTTTACACATAATTGAAATGTTTACTTATTTTGTCTTGTTCTGTAAAATGGTTTAACATATCCTATTGAAATATAGAAATTATTGATTGTAAAATCATCATCGATATAGCCATAACTCCCCCATTTTAAATCATTGTACCGGTTTTCACTATTCACAATATTTGAAAAATTGTAGTGATATCTTAAATCTGCTATAACGTATCCCATTTTAAAGTGAAATTTCATGCCGGCACCAACCAGTGCAGCGAAATTCATCGAATTTCTATCTTCCATAATATCGTAATCTGTTTCTTTTGTGTTTAAGGCAACATTCTCTGGATACTGTATTTCAAAATCAGCTGTAGCAGCTAAGATATAATCCACGTTGAAGCCAACTCTTACAAAAGGATTCAAGTTACTCAATTTAAAGTCGTAGGTCCCTGTTAATGGAAAAGACAACATTTGCAGGTTCTCTGTGTAGGTTGTTTTAGATGTTAACTGTTCGATAGAATAATCAAAAGTTTTTCCTGTATAAATTATATCCAGATTAATTTCAATTTCCTCTGTAATGTATTTTTTAAATTGTAAGCCCGCTTGAAAATATAAACCCGCTGAATATTCTCCTTTATAATCCCCCGTATTACTAACTGAATATGGCTCAATTATTCTTGCAAAAGTGTAATTTCCTCCGGCGATGATACCTACTGAGAATGTTGGAATGGTTTGATATGAATTATATAAATATCTAAATTCTACCGGGTCTGTTGCCTTAAATTCATATTCAGGAAATTCTTTCAAAAATTTTAACATGGTTAATTCTGCCATTTCCTGATAATCTTCAAACAAATATGTTAAAATTAGCAATTTGTATGCTCTCGATAGCTCCTCATCATCAAAACTATCGTTATTTATACATGAACGCAACATTGCAGGAATTGAATCAAGTATTCCAGTTTCATACAATGCTTCTGCTTCTTCTAATTTAAAAGCACAATTATCTTCTTGAGCTATTGAAATCGAACTTACAAGCATAAAAATGAATATTGAAATATATCGTATAAATGGGTTCATACTTTTTGTATTAATTTATATTCACTAATGTTTTTTCGTAATCTATATCCTCTGCTACATAAATATTCCACTCATCCTGGGTCATATTGCGACTTATTAATTCTTTTAAATCATTGGCCAAGTATTCTGTTTTTATTGGCCAAACTATAATTCGATCCTTATCTTTACTAGTACTAATTAGTCTCTTATTATCAGGACTAAATTTATTTGAAAGAGCCCACGACTGATGATCTTTGAGCTCAATTGGTTGATTATTGAGATCTATACAATCCCATAATCTGACAGTTCCATCTTGACTAGCTGTAGCCATTAATTGATCACTTGCAATAAAATCAATATCGTTAATTTGATATCGGCCACCTTCAAGATTTTGAATTTCATTGTAACTTTCAGCATCTAATATTTTTAAATCTCCATTTGAAGCTCCTATAACTAACCATTTACCTGATTTATTGAATTTTACAGAACTTATAGAAATATTCGAAGATTCACGGATTACTTCAAGCCTTGTTGTATCGTTTACATCCACCTTACGAACTCTACCATCCTTAGTACTATATACCAGATATTTTGAATCTGGAGAAATATCCATGTCATTAATTCTAGTTTCATCCTCAGCTAATATCACACTTTCGAAATTAGTTAAGTCCCACTTTCTTATAGTTCTATCAATACTTGCCGAAATAAAAAATTTGTTATTCGGTGCTACAATTATTTTAGAAACACTTCTAGTATGTCCTAACAGCTCCTTCACAATTGCAATCTTGTTCGTGTTATCTAAAACCAAAATTTTGTTATCATCCGTTGCACAAATAAGCCATTTGCCATCACTTGTTATCCCCAACGATCTTTGTCCATAAGGATTTTCAAGTATGGTTTCATATGAAGATTGTAAATTGTCAATATCCCATCTTAATATTCTTCCATCACCACCAGTACTGTACATTTTACTGGTACCCGGAATAAATGCTAATTCCATAACGGAACCAGAATGTCCATTTACGGCATTGTAAGAATCACCTTTCAATCCTTTTAATGCATAATATAAACCTGAGTAAACATCAGGATTGTGGTCAGAACCTTCAAAACTTTTATTGAACAGATAAGCTTGATACGCTACAAGTGCTTTAAGCTGAATATCATCTGATATTTGTACAGACTTAACTGACATGCTTTGTGCAATCGATAACATTCTTCTTTGAAATGCCTCCTGCCTTGCCTTTTCTGCAGCAATAGATTCTTTTCTTGCTAATTCTGCATTTTCTTCTGCTCTTTCGCGTTCTCTTGTTGCCTCCTCTTGTCTCTTTACAGCAAGTTCCTTTTGTTCTTGAGCAAGTTGTGCATTTATTACTGCCTGTTTTTCATTTTCAATAGCTCTTTGTCTCTGTTCTTCAGCCTCTTGCTGTCGTTGCAAAGCTAGTTTTGTTTGTTCCTCGGCTCTTTCATAATTATCTGTGGCTTTTTGCTCATTTTCCTCTGCAATTAGTTTTTGTCTGTTGGCTTCCTGTTCTTGCTTTACTGCTTCTGTTTTTAACATTTGGGAATATACAGTTAATCCCATTGCGACAATTGCTGCAGAACCTAATACTATTGCAAATATTTTTGATCTTCGAAGCTGACGTTTTTGCAATTTAACCTTATTTTCTTCTTCAGCTCGAAAATCTTTATCACTCGTTTCTAAATAAACCATTGCTCTCTCAAACGCAGGATTATAACGTTGCGCCCAATCTAAAGTTGGTTTTTGTTTTTCACGCCAGTTTAAAGCCAATTGCAAATCTGGTGGTCGCCAAAGCCCTGTGCTTCCGACCTGGTACATTTCTGATGCTTCTGATAATCTCATATACATCTGCACAGCATCCCACTCTTCTTCTACCCACACTTTTAGTTTGTTCCAAATTCGCATTAAACTTTCATGCGATAAGTCAATAATGCTATCCTCATCGATAGGAATCTCTTGCGAAGGAGTAATGAATGATCTACCTGCAGCTCTGAATGGATCAATTACATCTATAACCTGATCTACAGGTGCTTTTGATATAGAGGCAATATCTTTTATACTTGTTGGATGTCGAATACCCCTGTTATCATTACCTTTTTCAGTAATTGTTTTGAACATGCTTTCACAAATCCACTTCTGTTCTTCATTCAATTCATCAAATGCCTCATTGGCGTGTTCTGATAAAGCCTTTTCCATCCTACCAATAGCCTCATAATCGGAAATATTTATGGGCTGATTCTTATCAGAGTGATCCATCCAGTAATCCCAGGTTCTCATTAATGCATGTTGCAAAATGGGCAACTGGTCTGGATTATCTCCCACCTCATTTAAAAGCTGTTGTACCAATTGAGTTTCTATAGTTGCACCACCAACCGCTATTGGTCCTTCAATTGCCTGTTTAAAATCGTCACGAGTCATTTGTGGAACCAAATAATTTGAATCATTGATTAGTTCCGTTAGTTCATGAAATTGAGAACACTCTCCAATGAAGTCAGAACGCATAGTAAGAACAACATAAACCGGTATATCCGGAGTTTTATTTGCATTAACCAACAATTTTACAAAAGCCTCGGACTCATTATATGTAGATTGATCTTTTCGACTACTTTTATATCTAAATAGCTCCTCAAACTGATCGATTATAATTAGAACGTTCTCTTTCTCAAAATCAAAAGACTGATCCAAAATTTCAATTAAACCATTAGAGCTGCTTCTTAATATGGAAGCATTTAATTTCTGCTTTATAAGATCATCCTTATCGCCATCTGAAGTTTTAGCAAGTATGGCTGATGCCATATTCTCAATCGGCGCATTGCCAGGTCTTGAGGCAATTATATTCCACTTTGATTTGGCCTCTCCTACAAATCCGCCATACAAGGTTGGAACTAATCCACAATATATTAAGGAAGATTTACCGCTACCAGATGCACCAATAACCGCAACAAATTTTTCATCAGCTAATTTCTTTAAAATCTCCTCACTTTGACCTTCCCTTCCAAAAAACAAATGACTTTCTTCAACTTTAAATGGTCGCAGTCCTGGGAATGGATTAAAAATACCATTGGCACTTTTTGTATTATTTTCAGGTATCATTTTTTATCAATTTTTTCGATGAAAGGTGCTAAACTCTGATTCATATCCTTTTTCTTATTATTAATTAGATCCAGGTTATTTATTCTAATATTTATTTCAGGTGCTTGTAAAGTGTTTACTAATACTGACTTTGCCAGAAAATCATTTTTTCTTCCGAAGCCAGGAGATTTTAAGATATCACTTAATTTGCTATATAACCACTGATAATTCTCTACGGAATAATCAATTAGCAATGCATCACAATTAACAATATTATAATAATGATTTTGAATTAAATCAATTTTGTTTGTACTATCAATTGTTTCAAGAATCTCAAATTTATTTTGTGCAAGCAGATTTTTAATCTCTTTATAATGATTACTATCAGTATTATTAGAAATTAAATAGACAGATTTGCTATTTTTCTCCGTATGACTTTCTACTGTTTTAGTTTGTAGTATTTCTTCCGCTTTATCTTTTATTATTGTCTTAAAAACTTCAATTGGAGTTTGAATAATCTCAGTATTTTTTAATAATTCAATGTTTCTTTTAAAGCTTTCTACATATAATTTTTGCTTTTCAGATTTTGGCTTAATATCTGGTGGTATCCAAACCAATCGCTTTATAATTTGATTATTTGCGTTCAGTTCTGACGCTACTTCATGAAATAAATCATTTTGAAGTTCAATACTTGAAATTTCAATATTTTCAATCAAGGGAGCATAAAAATTACCTATAATATGAATAGATAAGAAGCTTTCTTTCATATTGCTGTGAACAAGTTCACTAAAAGAAACCATGTCCTTAGGAAAGTTTACTTCAGGAAGTATTTTATAACCCAGGTGCTCTAATTCGCGAATAATTGTTTCCCTGTTGGTATTTTGTTCTGCACTGGTTTCGGCTAAATATATATTTCCTTTAT
>PKTC01000001.1 GCA_002869305.1 Marinilabiliales bacterium | reverse complement strand
CATTACATGGACTGGAAAGATTACGAAGAGACAATTTATTATTACCTCACGTGGCTATATCCTGAAGTACAAATCCTATATAATCAAAAAATAATTGGCAGTCTATCGGGAAGTAATCATCAGGTGGATATACTTGTAGATAAAACTATTGCCGGGAATCCTACAAGGATTATTATAGATTCAGAAAGCTATAAAGATGTAAAAATTGATACTAAAGATGTTGAATCGTTTGTTGATTTACTCAAAGACTGCAAAGCACAATATGGATTACTAACGACGACCAAAGGATTTACTGAAAGTGCTATTAATATTGCGTATTCACGAACGGATATTGATGTGGATATATTAGATTATGAAACTATTAAACAATCTGATGGAATTGGAGTAATTATTCAAAATGGAAATTGCTCTGCTCTTATAACAGCACCGTTTGGATGGGTTATTGATAAAGAAAGAAATCATCCTGATTTTTTAGCTGCGATATATCAACGAGATCTTAACATTAAAAGTGCTTATGAAAAAAGGGAATGGATTTATGTAAATATTATCCTAAAATCTGAAACTATAAATTCATTCGATGATTTTTTATTAGACCAGGCAAATCATATAAAAATGGAATTTCCAGATTCAAAAATTGAATATGATACGAGAAATTTTGATAAGGTAAATAAAATAATATTTAGAGAAATTACTAATGAGAATAAAAGCCATAGAGCAATAACCGGTTTTATTGATTTTGATGATTTTATTTTTTATGCAGCCTTAATCACCCCAAGTGAATTTTTCAATAAAAACATTAGAAAACTTGAATACATAATTGATCGAACTTTACCTGGAGGTATAATGTAAATTATCAATTATAGCCTTAACTGATGAAAACACGTAAGCCTAAAATAAAAACATTCTATACAAGTAAAATGGCTTTATCTGAAATATCTGAGAATACTTCAGAATCACCGCAAAAGCCGCGTAGGATTATTGAATATTTAAATCAACAAAACCTTATAAACCATTTTCAAATCATTGATAATTTTTTACCCTTCGAAAAACAAGATTTTTATATAGCTCATCATCAAGAATATGTCGACAGTTTCTTTTCGGAAGAATTAAATAGAAGGTACAGACGAATGCTAGGAATTAAATGGAGCAAAGAGTTTGCTGACACAACACGATATACAAATGCTTCTTTTTATAATGCAATTCTTTCAAGTATTAAAGATCCTGATACAATATGTTTTAGTCCCACAAGCGGTTTTCACCATGCCACACCCAAATTTGGGGGTTTTTTTTGTTCATTCTCAGGACAGGTAATTGCATCAACAAAAATTTACAGAGATTTGGGGCTTTCTGGAGCCTACATTGATCTGGACGCTCATCATGGAAATAGTATTGATAATAGCTATGATTATATATCTGATTTACATTTAGCCATCCCCCCTGAAATAGGAAATATCAATATTGAAGGAAAAAATACAGAATATCTTACAAACTTAGAGCTTGAACTTGAAAAGTTAAAAAAGTGGATTGTCGAAAAAAAGATTCACTATTTAGTTTTTTGCCATGGTGCCGATAGTTGTGAAGAAGACGACCTGGGCAGGTTACTCACGAAAAATGAATGGTTAGAGTGTTCAAGGATCTTTTACAATTTTGTTGCAAACCTGGATAATACGCACGGAATAAAAATACCTTTAGCAATTTCTCTCTTTGGCGGATATAATAAAAAAGATTTTAATAAAGTACTCGATTTGCACGCTCAAGATCTAATGATTTGCATAAAAACACTTTGCACATAGGGTATTATTAATTAAAAACATTACTCAACTAACATGAAAATATTTGTAACGATCATTTTTTTAAGTCTAATCCTTATACCTTTCAAAGATAAAGATGTAAGTATTTCGTCTGCGAAATTGAATAATCCAATTCACGATTTACTAGTCGAAACTATTTCTAAAGAAAATATACCTGGAATGATTGTCGCCATTATTGATGCAGAGGGCATTAGAACGATTGAATCTGTAGGCGTTCGTAAGATTGGCTCAAGCGAGAAGCTGACGACAGATGACCTAATTCACTTGGGATCCTGCACTAAAGCAATGACAAGTGCACTTCTGGCAACTTTAGTTCAAAACGGTGAAATCACGTGGGAAACGACATTAACAGAAGTTTTTCCTGATTTGAAAGGCATTATTCATGAGGATTACTATAATATTACACTCCATCAACTTGTAACGCATAGAGCGCGAGTACCGGCTAATGCCAAAGATTGGAGATTATTCCAGAATTTGGAAATTAAAGAGAGAAGAGTTAAAATGATAGAGGACAATCTTACTGAGCCAAGCCAAATAGCTAAAGGTAAATTTAACTATTCCAACCTTGGTTATATGATTGCAGGCAGTATGGCCGAAAAAATTACCGGACTTTCCTGGGAGATCCTAATGCAAGATCGGTTATTTGAACCTTTGGGAATGAGCTCAGCAGGATTTGGTGCACCGGGCACACCCGATCAAACAGATCAACCTTGGGGTCATTATAAATCAGCTGAAACATGGCAATCATGGCAGGTAGATAATCCTGAAGCAATAGGACCCGCCGGAAGTGTGCACTGCTCTTTCAAAGACTGGGCAAAATTTATCTCACTACAGTTACCAAAAAAGAAGTCCTCGATAATTAACCATGATCAATTGAGTTTCTTAATTGATCCAATTGGAGATTATGCATCAGGATGGTATGTTCAAGAAAGGTCTTGGGCTAATGGGATAAGCTTTTTCCATAATGGAAGTAATAACTTTTGGTATACAGCAGTATGGGTTGCCCCAGAAATAAATCGAGCATTTATGGTAGGAACCAATTCATATGATGAAAATTCATTTACTGTCTGTGATAAAATAATTAGTAAACTAATTGAGATTGATAAGGAATTTCCTTAAGAAAGCTAAACAGATATTACTACTCATTATATATAGCAATGTACTTCTGAAGCTTACTTCTATTTGCCGATACAGAAATTCTTAAAGATATTTCCAAGTACTTCATCTGTAGTTATTTCTCCTGTAATTTCTCCCAAATAATGCAGTGTTTCTCGTATATCTTGTGCAAGAAAATCTCCTGATATACCAGTATTTACTCCTTCAATCGCACGCTGTAATGATTTAGATGCTTTCTCAAGAGCTTCGTAATGACGTGTATTAGTAACTATTACTTCATTTTGATTTAAGGCTGATAAGTTAATGACAGATAGCAGTTCCTGAATTAAGACATCAACATTCTCACCTGTTTTCGCAGAAATTTGGACAAGTGAATCTTTTTTCCGAAGTAGTTTATCAAAGTTGTAATCAATTTTTGCCTGATCAATTTTATTAACAGCAACAATGAGCTTTTTATCGCTATTTCCAATTTTACCTTCAACGATTTTTATTGCTTTTTCAATTTCAGCCGTATCTTCAGTTGCATCAACTAATAATAAAATAATAGAAGCTTTTAATATTCGGTCGTATGTACGCTCTATACCAATTGTTTCAATAGTATCAACTGTTTCTCGAATTCCTGCTGTATCAATGAATCTAAATGAAACACCTTCGATATTTATAACATCTTCTATAACATCACGCGTTGTACCAGCTATATCAGAAACAATTGCTTTCTCCTCATTTAATATTTTATTTAATAATGTTGATTTACCAACATTTGTATGTCCAACGATTGCAACTGGCACACCGTTTTTAATAACATTGCCCAAATCAAACGATTTTAATAACTTTTGAATTAAGCTCTGAATATTATTTAAAAGAACGTTTAGTTGTTTGCGATCTGCAAATTCAACATCTTCTTCGCTAAAATCAAGTTCCAACTCAAGCAATGAAATAAAATGTAAGAGCCGATCTCTCAGATTAACTATCTCGCTTGAAAAACCACCACGCATTTGCTGAATAGCCACTTTATGCGATGAAGCCGACGAAGAAGCTATTAGATCTGCAACAGCCTCAGCTTGCGACAAATCCATTTTACCATTCAAAAAAGCTCTCATGGTAAATTCGCCGGGTTTGGCTAATCGAGCTCCATTTCGAATAAATAATTGTAAAATTTGTTGTTGAATGTATTCTGATCCATGACATGATATTTCTACTAAATCTTCGCCAGTGTAAGAATTGGGATTTTTAAAGATTGATATTACTACTTCATCAATCAGTTTATCACCATCTTTTAAAACACCAAAATGAACCGTGTTAGCTTGCTGGTCGATTAATTTTTTACCTTCTTTGGGTGACTCATATAATGCATCAATTAAGGCAATGGATTCATTCCCGCTTAATCTTACAACAGCAATTGCACCATTCCCTTGTGCTGTGGAAATGGCGCAAATTACAGATTCATTCAATATCATATATTATTTAAATTATAAGTATACTTTCACTTTATAAGATCCTTTTTGTTCAATACGGAATCTTACCTGGTAATCATCAACCCCGGTTCTATAATAATTAGGAGCTTCAACTTGCACCGTACCATCAAACGGATAATATACGTAATCCATTGCATTGAATCCATACTCTTGTCTTAATGAACCAGAACTACCATAAAATGCAAAATCATTATAATCCATATACGGTCTTCCATCTTTCATTAATACTAGTTCAATGTGATTATCTTTTGATTCTTTGAAATCGATGGTAACTTTTTTAACATTCTGTGTTTTATATAAAACCTCAATGTCAGCAATAAATATCTGCTTTACAAATTCATCATCTTGCCAATAGCCTACTAATTCCTCTTCATTTGAAACATCATAAAATATTCCTTTACCTTCTTTTTTACCTTTTTTCCATTTTCCCTTGTAGGTATCTCCATTTTTCCAGGTATACTTACCATGTCAATGAGGTAATCCTTTTTTAAATTCACCTTCGTATTTATGTGCTCCTTCTGCAATGCCTTTCCCATCTGCAAATCCGTTTACACATTCACCTTCATATTTTTCAGAGATACTTGATAATAATACCCTGCAATCGGTTGTTTTTTCTTGTGCTCTTAATCCAAAGTTAAATAAGAAAGCAAAAGATAAAAAAAACCCTATTAAAATAATTTGTTTTTTCATAATAATTTAAATTTTGTTAGACCAAGTTTCTTTAATGATAAATAAGTTTAGTCTTACCCTATTTACTTTGAAACTTCTCTATATCTAAAACAACTTACCAGATGATCGTTCACCATCCCGGCAGCCTGCATAAATGCATAGCATATTGTTGATCCAACAAATTTAAAACCACGTTTCTTAAGATCTTTGCTCATTCCATCTGATTCCTTAGAAGTAGCAGGTACTTCTTTCATGTCTTTCCATGTATTGACCAATGTTTTACCCTTAGTAAAAGACCAAATATAGTTATCGAAACTTCCAAATTCTTCTTGTACTTTAATAAATGCTTTGGCATTGCTTATAGTTGCATGAATTTTTAATTTATTTCTAATGATTCCGGCATCTTGCAAAAGTTTATCAATTTTTGCTTGGTCGTAATGCACTATCCTTTCATAATCAAAATTATCAAACGCTTTTCTAAAATTTTCCCTTTTAGCTAAAATCGTGCTCCAGCTTAAACCGGCCTGGAATGCATCCAAAACTAAGAATTCGAAGAGTTTTCCATCATCATGAACTGGTACCCCCCATTCGGTATCATGATACACTATATCTAAGGGCTTTTTTGCCCAACCACAAGATTGTTTTTCCATTTTAATTCCAGATTGGTCCTCTTTGTTTTACGGTTTCAAGAAATCTACTAACTGATCTATCGTAAGTTCTTTCAATATCTTCTGGAAAGTAGCATGCAGGTAATTGCATAATGCTTCTGTGATAAGCAACACACTCACAGCAAAGTCCTTTTTTTTCGCACGAATAAGAACAATTACAGTGCTCCTTATTCTGTTCTTTCTTACATTGCATATTAGAAGGTTTATTATTTCACACAAAATTAAACGAAATAAACCTTCACTGCAAAATGTAATTAAAATATTCCGACTCTTTACCCAAAAACGCCGGATATTGAACCCCCTGAAACGGAAATGGTTTGTCCGGTAATGTATTTTGATGTTGGTGAGAGTAACCAAAGAGCTAAAGATG
>PKTC01000495.1 GCA_002869305.1 Marinilabiliales bacterium | reverse complement strand
TATATTGATATACTATTTGGCAATAGGAAAGACTATAGTCTGGAGCATCGATTTTTTAACTCTGTGAGCTTATTTTCGGCTTTGGCAGCCTGTTTTGCCAGTATCACCAATATTGCTCTTCATTTAAATTTAAGACTAACACTTTTTACCATTTTCTCTTCTTTTGTATTGTTCCTATTTTATTATTTATCGCGTAAGAGAAGATTATACAAACCTCTTATTACTCCTTTCATTATTTATTCCTTAATTGTACTTTCAACTGTTTGGTTCTTCAATGCAGGATCTGAAGGACCCGTTGTGTTTGTTTATTTGGTTGGCTTAGTGCTATTTGTCATAATAACTGAAGGTAGAAACCGAGCAATTACAATAGCTTTCTTTTTACTTAATCTGACTTTATTATTCTATTTAGAAAGAAAATTCCCGAACCTGATTACACCATATGAGAGCGATTTTATCAAGTTTTATGATGTCTCCATTACTTTCCTGTTTTCATTCATCCTTATTTATTTTGTAGTTGCAATATTGGTTAAAAGTTATCGAGAAGAGAAAGCAATCTCAAACATTCAACATGATGAACTTATTTTCCAAAAAAATCAGATAACAGATAGCATACAATATGCAAAAAGCCTCCAAAAAGGACTTTTAACTCAAAAAAAAGCCATAAAAAAGATTATGCCCGAACATTTTATTTATTATGTTCCAAAGGAGATTGTCAGTGGTGATTTTTATTGGGTTAAGAAAATCAATGATTTTATTATCATTGCAGCTGCCGATTGCACCGGACACGGTGTTCCAGGTGCTTTTATGAGTGTATTAGGAATCTCTCTGTTAAACGAAATAGTAAGACGAAAGGAGATTTTAAAAGCAAATCAAGCTTTAGAAGTTTTAAGGCATGAGCTTAAAGAGGCTTTGCATCAGTCCGATAAAGACTATTCTTATAATAATGGAATGGACATTGCAATCTGTGTAATAAACAGAAAAGAAAGAAAAATGCAATATTCAGGGGCTAATGCACCTCTATATTTAGTAAGAAATAATAAATTAATTGAATATAAGCCTACCAGAAATCCAATTGGTCTGACACCACTCGAAATTCCTTTCTCTAATCATGAAATAGAATATACTTATGATGATATATTTTATTTATTTTCTGATGGTTATATGGACCAGTTTGGTGGTGATGATGGAAAAAAATTTCGTTCAAGGCGATTTAAACATTTATTATTAGAGATTCATAATAAGCCGCTTGAGATTCAAAAAGATCATTTAAAGCTCAGTTTAATGAAATGGATGGGAAATAAATATGACCAGATTGACGATATTATGATCTTTGGTTTTAAACCATAAAAAATCACCTCGATTTTAATCGAGGTGATTATATAAAACCTTAATTTTTTCTTATTGTATTCTTTCCGGAATTTTTATATCAGGATTTTCTGATTTAAAACCTTTCCAATAATCTTTAATGGTTGATCGAACTTCCTTATGCAACAATAAAATTCCTGTTAAGTTAGGTATTGCCATAAATACAACGGTAAGCAATGAAAGATTCCAAATAATTGTTGTATCTGTAAATCCTGCAAAGAAGAATCCCACTACATAAAGTAAACGATAAAAAATAACATATTTTGATCCAAATAAAAAAGTAACCGATCTATCGCCATAGTACGACCAGGAAATAGCTGTCGAAAATGCAAACAATAATAAACCTATTGATACAATGTATTTACCCCACTCTCCAAAAAAGCTTTTCGTAAATGCCTCTGCTGTTAGGGGAGCACTATGCATTAAAGATTTACCAGTAAAAATAACATTCGCTTCTCCATTGTCAACTTTTCCTTCAGTCACTTTTATGTTTCCGTTAAATGGCTTTTCATCCAGCAATACCTTTATTTCTTCTGCAACTGATCTTGCATGAACAATGGTTAATTCATTTTGGATATCGCCGTTCTTTACGCTCAGTTCACCATTAAAAAGTGGTAATGTGCTATTATCTGCCAGGTGATTAAATAATGCCTTTTGATCCTCCTTTTTATCATCCTGATAAGTATCTGCAAAAACAATCATGTCAGTATTTTGAAACTGATTTTCGATTTTTTGATTCCACACTCCCGATGATAATAATACTAATCCTGTAATTGTACAGATTATGATTGTATCTATAAACGGTTCTAATATTGCAACCATACCTTCTGATACTGGTTCGTGAGCTCTTGCAGCAGAGTGAGCAATAGGGGCAGAACCCTGTCCAGCCTCATTTGAGAATAATCCACGATTTACTCCCTGATTAAACATAAAAGCAAAGCTTGCACCAATAAATCCACCAACAGCTGCTTGTCCTGATAATACATTTGAAAAGATAGCTCCAAAAGATGGAATAATATTTTGATAATTTGTTATTATAACTGCAAGTGCACCAATCAGGTATATCAATGCCATACCTGGAACTAATCGTTCCGTTACCTTTGCAATTCGTTTAATTCCACCAATGATAACAAAAGCCAGAAGAACAGCCATAACTGCACCAGTGATGATTCGCTCAATTCCGAATGTTGCTAATACAGAATCCGTAATACTATTAATTTGAGGCATACTTCCTGAACCAAAAGAAGATAGAATAGTAGCACCGGCAAAGAAAATACCCAGCCATTTACCCGTTTGTATAATTTTACCATTCTTTAGGTTTATATTTAATCGTTTCTTCATGTAGTACATGGGTCCGCCTGCTACCTGTCCTTTTTCATCGAAATCGCGATACTTGTGTGATAAGGTTACCTCAACAAACTTTGTACACATTCCAAAGAAAGCCGTTACTAACATCCAGAACAAAGCTGCTGGTCCTCCCATATGTATTGCAAGTGCTACACCAGCAATATTTCCAGTACCAACGGTTCCCGAAAGAGCAGTTGTTAAAGCTTGAAAATGTGAAGTATCTCCTTTGTCTCCCTTTTTATCAAATTTTCCTCTTACAATACGTACAGCATGTTTGAAGTATCTTATCTGAGGGAATCTCAAATAAATTGTAAAGAATAATCCTGTACCGATTAAAAAGAATACAAACCAGGGATGTCCTCCTAAAAAGCTATGTAAAAATTGGAAAAAATCGTTCAGTTGTTGCATAGTTGTTAAGTTTGTTAGATATAAAAATGATAAGTTAACAAATGTAATAATATTTGTTAAAGTTCAAAATTTGATTTACTGTTTGATTGGATGAAAGCCATGTTAAATGGTTTAAAAAAAGCCCGAAATAAATTCCGAGCTTTTCAATTATTAGTATTCCAAATCTTACTTAGGAACCTTGATCTTATCTTCTTTTGATATGCCTGATAATACCTCTATATTGATTACATCTGATAGTCCAACCTCAACCACTCTTTTTTCATACACTTGAGGTTCTTTTTCAACCTCTACAAAAACAGAATCATCTTCAAACAACAGGAGACTTTCTTTAACAGCTAAAACACTATCTTTTCTTGAAAGAACAATATCAGCATTGGCACTATAACCGGCTCGAATAAAATAATCTTCTTTAAGTTCAACAGCAGCTTTTATTTCAAATTGAATAGCTCCATTTTCTTCAACACCTTTTGGTGATATATACTCTAAGTAAGCATTAAACTTTGCATCCTCTATGGCACCAATGGTTAATATTAAATTCATTCCTGTTTCAATTTTTCCAACTTCTGTTTCATCCACCTTGCCTTCAAAAACCATTTCGCCCATATCGGCAACCACAGCGATGGTTGTTCCGTCGTTAAAAGTGTTACTTTCAATTACAGAATTTCCCTGCTCTACCGGAACATCCAAGACCATTCCTTCGATGGTTGATCTTATCAAGGTGTTTGATGAAGATTCAGAATCTTTTGTAACACCCTCTTTAATTAGTTGCAAGTTATTTTCTGCTGAATTTAGTTCAGACTTTGCTCGATTCAGGTTAATCTCGTATTGTTGAAATTCTGCTGCAGGTATGACTCCTTCATCAAAAATCTTTTTCTGGCGATCATAAACCATTTTTGCATCCTCATAATCAATTTTTGCTTGATCAAGACGAGCTTCAGCATTATTCAAATTAATCATATTTGGGATAATACGAACCTTTGCTATTAAATCACCATTTTTTACAACATCACCAGGTTCAATATAAATCTCCTCAATAATGCCCGATACTTGCGGCTTAATCTCAATCTCCTTGCGAGGCACAACGGAACCAGTAGCTACTGTTTTTTGAACAATATCGGTAATAATTGCTGTTTCGGTCTCATAAACTACAGGTTCTGATTTTGATTTTTGATAAAGAAAGTAAATTGTGGCTCCAAATGCCCCAATAATAATTACTAACAGAATGATTCTAAATACTTTTTTCATTTTTATTTTCGATTATTATATAAATTATTCAGTTCTTAAAGCATCAATAGGTTTTATACTAACAGCTCTTTTAGCAGGTATTAAGCCAGCAAATATTCCTGAGAATATTAAGATTATTAAAGCTGATATTGCTATTCTTAAATCAACTTCGGGATCTTTGAACATTTCGCCACTAGAACCACTTGATGCCATCGCAAAATTAATTAATTCTACCAACCAAAAACCAGCCATAAGACCCAATGTTCCAGCTATTGAAGTTAAAAATACCGACTCCTTAATAATTTGGGCAATTACGTTGGCAGGAGTTGCTCCAAGTGCTCTTTGTATGCCTATTTCTTTGGTTCGTTCCTTTACAATTACGAGCATAATATTACTTACTCCAATTACGCCAGCTAATAAGGTTCCTATACCCACAATCCATATTAAACCGTTAATACCAGCAAATAATCCATTCATCTTTTTGAACTCTTTTGCAACATTGAATCCTCCAACAGCCCGTTCATCTTCCGGAGCAATTGAATGTCTTACTTTCAAGATTTCTCTTGCTTTCTCTTCAACCACACCTACAGGAATATCATCTTGCGCAGTCATAGCATACCAACCAACATCCTCTCCAAAGTTGTAAATACGCTGCAGGGTTGTAAAAGGCATATGAATATTTTGTTCTTCTCTTTCGGCTTGTTGCCCATTCTTTTTCGATTTAAAAACTCCTACCACCTTAAAATATACACCATTTATTTTTATGTACTCATTCAGAGGATCTTCATCCGATTCGAATAAAACTTCAACAACACGTTTACCTATGATAACTACTTTTCGTTTATTTTTAACATCCAGCTCATTAATAAATCTGCCAGAGGTTACTTTTAATGGATCAATTCTGTTCCATGCAGGATAATCGCCAAAAATTGTAAATGCACCTGTTTTCTCGTTTCTTACGGCATTATTAGCTCCATCACCACCGAATCCCTGTAAACGTGGCGATATATCTTTCAACTCAGGTATATTTTTAATTAGAGCTTCGGTGTCGCCGTTATTAAATCGATAGGATCGTCCTCTTGGAAAACCTTTATATGGTATTGTCGTTTGTTGCGTCCACATAAAACAACTGTTGGTAGCAAAATCACCCATATTTTGATACACTGCATTTTGCAGTCCGTTTCCAGAACCCAACATTATTATAAGCATAAATATGCCCCAAAACACACCAAAAGCTGTGAAGAAAGTTCTTACCTTATTCTTTTTTAAGGTAGTAATAATCTCTTTCCACTTGTCAGTATCGATCATTTTATAATTTTTTGATATTCAAATTATTCGTCTCTTAATGCCTCAATCGGCTTAATACTCGCGGCTTTTCGTGCAGGTACAAAACCAGCCAGGGCTCCAGATAATATTAATAAGATCGTTGCACTTATGGCAATTCTAAAATCCGCTTCGGGATTTGTAAAAAACTCAGACTGTATATGGGGAGATAATAATTCTAATAATCCCACACCTAAAACTAATCCCACATACCCCGCAAAAGCAGTAATAAGAATCGATTCTAATAACACTAATCCAATGATTGAACCTGGAGTAGCCCCTATCGCCTTTCTTATTCCTATTTCCTTTGTTCTTTCCTTAACCACAATTAGCATAATATTACTTACACCAACGATACCAGCTATAATTGTTCCTATACCAATAATCCAAACAAAGATTCGAATGCCGGCAAAAAGATTTTGCATTTTCTGATACTCTTCTACATTATTGTTAATGTATAGTGCTCTCTGATCTTCTT
>PKTC01000467.1 GCA_002869305.1 Marinilabiliales bacterium | reverse complement strand
CATTTTTAAGCAAATAAATTATATGCTTAACAAAGATATGGGGTTTAGTAAGGATAATTTATTGGTGATATCACGAGCTGCAGTTATTGGAGATAAAATAAAACCCTTTAAAGATGAATTACTCAAATTAAAAGGAATTGAGAGTGTTTCAGCCTCAACTGCTGCACCTGCACATAATAACAATGGTAATGGCTATACCATTGAAGGGAGAGATCAGGAATCCTTCCTTTTGGAAACTAACTGGGTTGATTACGATTACTTTAAAACCTATGGAATTAGGCTTGTGTCTGGACGTTTGTTCGATAGAGAGTTTGCTACTGATCGGGAAGCATGTATTATTAACCAAAGCGCAGTAGTCAATTTTAATTTAGAAGACCCATTTACTACAAGGTTTATTGTTCCGGATCAAGATCCTGAAGCTGAAACCGGCTACATGCCCATAATTGGGGTGGTAAATGACTTCCACTTTAGATCGTTGCATAGTAGAATTGAACCATATATATTTAGATTCAAAACCGATGATTTTAATTGGGGTTATATCAGTATTAGAATTACTGGACAAGATCAAGAAAAGACTATAAATGAAATAGAACAAACTTGGAACAAGTTCACATCTAATGAACCTATACAGTATTTTCATATGGATGAATCCTTAAATCGATTATATAAAGAGGAAAGGCAAAATGCAACTTTATCCATTGTATTTACTATACTAGCAATAGTTATTGCTTCATTAGGTTTGTTTGGATTGACTTCTTTTACTGTTGAACAAAGAACCAAAGAAATTGGGATTCGAAAAGCAATGGGAGCTTCTGTTGGAAGAATTTTTTATATCATTTCGAAAGAAATTATAGTATTAGTTGCTATTTCAACGATAATTGCCTGGCCAATCGTTTACTTTATTGCTAAAAATTGGCTACAAAACTACCATTACAAAATTAATCTGAATATTTTTGATTTTATGATTGGATTTGTGATTGCCTTAAGTATAGCAATTGTCACAATCAGTTACAGAACATTGAAATCTGCAAGGTTAAATCCAGCAGAATCCTTACGATATGAATAATTCTTACTAAAAGAAAAAAGCGAAGATTTTACTTCGCTTTTTTTTTATCTATATGTTAAGAACTTCTTCGAGTAACTCCACCGACTCCTTTACGTAGCCGGAGCATTTTTTATAAAAAACATCCTATTTTTCAGCTTGTTGCCTACCCTCTTCGGTGTTTAAATCAAAATCAATTAAAGCTCTACAGTTTATGCTTCCAAACCTTTCTGCAAACTTCTGTGAGAATTCCTGAATTAAATTATTGGTTATTTCTTTAGCCTCATCATCGCCTTCTTTATATTTTCCGCGTAAAAAACCAATGACCATAAAAGCACCTGTAACTGCCCCACAGGTTTATTGCATTCTTCCCATACCTCCTCCAAAACCTGCAGCCATTCTTAAAGCCACTTCTTTTTCAACTTTTAATACATCAGCAAATGAAATTATAACGGATTGTGCGCAATTATTACCATCTAAGAAATAATTGAAAGCTTGTTCGGATCTTGACATTTATTTAGGCTAATTTTTTTCTATTAATAACTTGATAAAATTTTTGCTTAAAATGACCGCTGCAATTTACCAAATTATATTTTGGAACAAAAGGTTCAGTTAGGTCAATCTCTACTCTGGCTGTTGGATTTGGTTCCAGGTGACCAATAACCTTTAGATAATCTTTTACAACATCGTATTCTATATAGTCTAAATCCAATGGATCTCTAAGCGCAACCTCTTTTCCATTCTTATAACAAGCAATTTTCATAATAGTTAATTTTATTCTTTGTATATCGGTTTGCAAAAACCAGACCAAAACAATGCTGACATTAATTCTAAGTTACAAAATAAATTCTTAAACCCGATAAACGTTGACATGTTTTTTAAATAATTCCCAATCTTGTATATCATCTTAATGATGCAGAATTTGATCATTAAGTTGCGTTAGAAAATATTTTATGAACGACTCTAATGAACAATTATATCGCTCTATAGTTGAACAAATAAAATAATCTAATATGAAGCCAACATGAATTTTTAAACTATTATCTTACCATATGAAAACAATTTGGATCGTCATAGCCTTTAGCATTGCTCAAATTAACCTGCAAGCGCAAATGAAAACTACTAAACTGCACCCATCCGAATATTTTGATTTTTGGCTTGGCAACTGGAATCTGAGCTGGCAAGGCTCTAACAATAATGTGGGAACTGGAGAAAATCATATTTTTAAAACTTTAAACGACCATGTTATAGAAGAAAACTTTAAAGTAATTGATGATCCGAATATGAATGGGTTTATTGGAAAAAGCTGGAGTATTTACAATAAAAACAAGGATACATGGCATCAAACCTGGGTTGATAATCAAGGTGCATATCTAGATTTTGTTGGAGAAATTGTTGGAGAAAAGAGAATCTTCAAAAGAGAATATATCAAACCTGATGTAAGTAAAATTTTTCAAAGAATGGTTTTTTATAATATCAAGGAAAACTCTTTCACCTGGGATTGGGAAAACTCTGCAGATAATGGTGAAACATGGACTTTGCGTTGGAGAATACAATATATTAGGAAGTAAGCAGTTGTAAAATAATGGCTATTAAATAAACTATCTTTTCTTATTTTTGAGTGAATTTATAGTATTCACAAATAAATATTGCTAAGATGTTAAGTTATTTATTATTTGGGATGAGTTATGCTTTTGCAGCTGGTATTCAACCAGGACCCCTTCAAACATATTTCATTTCTCAAACTTTAAAAAACGGTTGGCGAAAAACATTACCTGCAGCATTAGCACCTGTTCTAAGTGACTTACCAATAGTTCTTCTAATCTTATTTGTTTTAAACACTGTTCCCAGTAACTTCATTGTTGTCTTAAGAATTATTGGTGGACTCTTTTTAATTTTTCTGGCTTACAAAGCATTCAAATCATGGAGAGAGTATGAGGCAGATCAAAAGGTTCCAGAAAGCTCCGGAAAACAAACGTTATTTGGAGCCGTTGCTGTTAATCTAGTAAATCCAAATCCATACCTGGGATGGAGCCTAATTATGGGACCCATATTTCTTGAGGGTTGGAATATAGCTCCAACAAATGGAATAGCATTGGTTATTGGATTCTACTCCACTTTAGTAATCACTTTAGCCGGAACAATTATCCTATTTGCTTTTGCAAGAAGATTAGGACCAAAAGTTATTAAGTTTCTTCTTGGATTATCTTCACTTGTTCTTCTATTATTCGGGATTTACCAGTTATGGCTTGGAACTACATCTATATTAGAAATATTTAGTGTAAAATAAGAAGAGGAGCTTTATGGCCCCTCTTTTATTACTTCTGAATTTTACTTTTTATAAGCGTTTTATCAGCCTGAATTATTTGCATTAAATACTTTCCATCTGGTTCTTTAGATAAGTTTATATCACCCGTATACGTTCCATTAAATTTCTTTATTTTCTTAGAATAGACTGTTTTGCCATCATTGTTTTCCACAATTATTAGTGTTGGAACTTTGTCATCAAGATTAAATTCTACTTTGAAAACACCTTTTTCTTTAGTTTGAATTATTTTCATCTTGTGAGTTTTTCCTTCCTTTTCTCCTTCATCCAAGATCTCAACTTTAAACTCAACTTTTTCATCATCAGTTTTTTGTTTATATACTTTTATCTTCTTTTCAGAATCACTATCGTTCTTATCAAGTTCTTCAATTTTGATTATGGTATGGTTCCCGTCATCAGTCACATAAACGTTCATTGATTCCTCACCCATTGCCTTTTTCATTATAACTTTCTCATATGAATTCTTACCTTCACCAGATCTTATTACATTAAAAGTATTTTCACCTGTTGAATATACAAACACGCCCTGATATTCTGGATTATCCTTATCGCATAAAGAATCAATTGTCCACATAAAACTATTTTCTTGATCACAACTTAACAATTCAATTTTAAACTTCTCGCCCTTTGAGATGAAATGATTGTGTATAATATCCGTAAGATGAATATCATCAAAATAATCTGAAGAATCCGATACAATCCAAGCCATACCAGTTTTGCTTTTTACTATTTCTTCATCTCCTTCAGAAATAATATGCATATGTTTTTCTAATCTAATGCTATCTTCATCTGAATCTGTTGTTAAACTGAGCCAAACAAGCGCGTTATCATCTTTTACATCTATTTCATCTGAAATGGATATAATTTCTACTCCATCTTCATAAAACATATCCATTTTTTTTATCAGGCTGTCAACTTTACGATTGTCTGCATTGCTCTCATAAAAATAAATTCCTTTGTGATCTTTAGTATCAATCAAGGTGTCAGTTACTATGGTTTCACCATCAACAGATTTTATCATTTTTAGATGGATTTTCTTTTTTTCCTGTGCACTAAGACTTAGCGTAAAAGCAAAAAAGATAATTGTTACTTTTATAAAATACCTTTTCATAATTTTAATTTAGTTAAGATTCTTAAAAGATTACAGAACCAAAACTACACCACATTGAATATCAAATTAGTTAAGATCTATTTAAAAAGAGTTAAAGAAAAGTTAAAGTTTTTATACCCGGTTATAATATAATTATCTTTGATCTGTATTTAGTTGCAGCATGAAAAGATTTATACTTCACATTTTTGTAGTAATAATGAGTATCTCTTTAATAGGCATAATTGTCGTTCAATTATTCTGGATTAAAAATGCAATATTAGTAAAAGAAGCCGAATATGAAGAAAATATTCAAGAAGCACTAAAAAGAATTATTAATGGAATTGAAATCAAGCAAACAGCCATCTTTATTACTAAAAATCTAAATGAATTCACCATTGAAAAAATAGGTACTGATCCCGATGTGATTGATAGCGAAAAATTAAAACGTTATTTTACTAAAGATAGCATCATTCATTTAAGAACGGGTGGTGTAGAAGTTCAAACCGAAACCGGATTTCATATAATCAATGACGAAATAGATAGTAATGAAATTGTAATTCTTAACAATGATTCAAATATAGAAGTAGTAAGCACCTTGATCTCTAAGAATAATAGTAAAAATGTTGACCTACTGCTCATTCAAGATTCAATTACACAATCTGACAACAATAAGTTTTACTATAAAACATCCGACAACTATAAAAAGCTTTTTAATAAAATGGTGATTGAATATGAAACCAGAGAAACACCAATTAATGAACGGCTTAATTTGTCTGAATTAACCAATTTAATTCATAAAGAAGTTATCGATCAAGGATTAGACTCTGAATATGAATTTGCCATTATTGATGATGCATTAGATAGTATTAAGATAAAATCAGAAGGTTTTTATAATGACTTTGCTTTACAGTCTTTTAAAGCAAATTTATTTCCAAATGATATTATAGATAAATCTACTTATTTATATCTCTATCTACCGGGCAAGAATAGCATTATATATAAGTCCATATCCTTAATGCTTATTGGATCAATTGTTTTTACGCTTGTGATTATTCTAATATTTTTTATTAGCATAAAAATTGCCTTCAAACAAAAGAAATTATCTGAAATTAAATCGGATTTTATAAACAACATGACTCATGAGTTTAAAACTCCTATTGCTACAATTTCACTTGCTGCCGATTCAATCATGAATCCAAAAATTATCTCGGATGAGCATAAAGTTGGTGATTATCTAAAAATTATAAAAGAAGAAAATCGTCGTATGAATAATCAAGTAGAAAGTGTCCTGCAAATTTCTTTACTTGAAAAAGAAAAGTTTAAAGTAACCTTATTTGAATTCGACTTGCACGAATTAATTCGGAAGGCTGTTCAGAATATCGAGCTTAAGCTAAAAGAAAAGAATGGTGAGCTTAAGGTTTCTTTGGGAGCTGAAAACTCATTTGCCTTGGTTGACGAAATGCATTTTTTAAACATTATTCACAATTTATTGGATAATGCAATAAAATATTCTTCAGAAAAAATAGTTATATCCTTGAAAACCCACACTCAAAATGGTAAAGTACATATCATTGTTAAAGATCATGGGATAGGAATAAAAAAAGAAGAAATAGTGCGAATTTTCGACAAATTCTATCGAGTTCCAACCGGAAATATTCATAATATTAAAGGTTTTGGTTTGGGGCTAAGCTATGTTAAAGCT
>PKTC01000009.1 GCA_002869305.1 Marinilabiliales bacterium | reverse complement strand
CCTTAAATTGCTTTTTTAAGGCTCCTGGTGTATCTATACCTTCGATCTTTCCTCTATCCATAATTGAAACTCTATCGCAATATTCAGCTTCGTCCATGTAGTGAGTTGTAACAAAAACTGTTATTCCCGAATTGGATGCCTCATAAATCATTTCCCAAAAATCACGTCTGGTTATTGGATCAACTCCTCCCGTTGGTTCATCTAAGAAAACAATTTTAGGGTCATGAAAAATAGCAACTGAAAAAGCTATTTTCTGCTTCCAACCCAATGGTAATGAGCTAATTAAAGAGTCGTGAATTTCTCGCATCTTTAATCTATCGAGTAGCGATTCCGTTTTTTCTTTGATGTATTTACCTGGCAAACCATAAATACCACCATAGAATCTTATATTTTCACGAACCGTTAAATCCTCATAAAGTGAAAACTTTTGACTCATGTAACCAATATTCTTTTTAACTTTCTCGCGTTCTTTATATACGTCAAAACCTGCAACTTTTACATCACCTGAAGTTGGAAAGGATAACCCTGATAGAATTTTAATAGCAGTAGTTTTACCTGCACCATTAGCCCCAAGAAAACCAAAGATCTCGCCTCTTTTAACTTCAAAAGTCAAATGATCATTAGCAACAAAGCTTCCAAATTTTTTTACTAAATCTTTAACTTCTATTATATTTTCGTTATTCTTTATCATTTCTTACTGCATTAGTTCCATGAAACAGTCTTCAATATTTGCATCTATTAATTGCATTTCAATGCCTGTGTGCCCTTTTTGTTCTAAAACTGAGTTCAATTCACTTAAATTCTCTTCTTCAGATTTTACAGTTATATGAAGATATTCTCCAAAAGGAAAAACAGTATCAATAATATCTTCGGATTTTAAATCTTGAATAAGTTTGTAGATATTATCTGATTTTACAGCCCAAAGTTTTCTTCCAAACTTGCCAATAATCTTATCGGGAGTATCAATAGACATGATTTCTCCATTTTGAATTAATGCAACCCGGTCGCATAGATTGGCTTCATCCATGTACGGTGTTGATACCAAAATAGTGATGCCCTTTTCTTTTAAGCGAATAAGCATTTCCCAAAATTCCTTTCTCGAAACAGCATCAACACCCGTTGTTGGTTCATCCAATATTAAAATCTCCGGGCTATGGATTAAAGCACATGAAAGAGCCAATTTTTGTTTCATACCACCGGAAAGTTGTCCTGCTAATCTATTTTTAAATGGTTCAATTTGAATATAGATATCTTTTATTAAATCGTAATTTTCTTCAATGCTTGTTCCAAATATTCTGGCAAAAAATTCAAGATTCTCTTCAACCGAAAGATCCTGATAAAGAGAAAATCTTTGTGGCATATATCCTAAACTATTTCTGATTTCTTTATATTCTTTAACCACATCGAGATTCATCATTGAAACAGATCCTTCTGTTGGAAACATAAGTGTTGTAAGTATTCTGAAAATACTTGTTTTGCCCGCACCATCAGGACCAATTAATCCAAACAATTCACCTTTCGAAACTGAAAAGTTTACTCCCTTAACAGCTTCAACCTTATCGTAGTTTTTCTTAAGATTTTTTACATTTACTATATAATCAAACGTTTCTACCATCTCAAATTTTCAATTGATAAATATTAAATAAACTTCACTTCAGCCGGCATACCTATTTTAAGCTTCCCATCGTTCTTTACCTTGATTTTAACTGCATAAACCATATTAACTCTCTCCTCTTTAGTTTGAATTATTTTTGGAGTAAATTCGGTTTGATCAGAAATCCAAAATATTTCACCCTGATATTCTTTATATAATTCTTCATCCTTATCAATTAATACTCTTACTTTTTGTCCAATTTGAATAGTTGAAAGTTGAGCTCCACTAACATAAATTCTTAATTCAATTTCGTCGAGGTATGCGATTTTGTATAATGCTTTTCCAATAATTGCAATTTCGCTTTCTTCAAGATATTTTTCCAGTACAGTACCATTAATTGGATTTGTAATTTTTGCCCTGCTAATTTTATCATCAATTAGTTTTATTTGCTTATTGTATACATCCATTTCTTTAGAAATAAATGATATCTGAGTTTTAGTAGTCGCTATTTGCTTTTCTAAAACACTGTAATTACCTTCAATTTCATCGAGTTGTTTTTGTGTAGCAGCATTATCCTTATAGAGGTTATTTATTCTATTTTTTTCAACTTCAAGATTATCTTTTTGTTCTTCCTGAACTTCTATTTGCGCTTTTACATTTACCAGCTTGGTTTTAACTACTTCTTTTTGGGCCTGCAGTTGTTCTTTCTGTATAGACAAAGGAACAGTATCAATATAACCTACAACCAAATCTTTAGATAGCTTATCGCCTTCTTCGATATTAAACTCCAATAGTTTACCTTGAGCTTCTGCACTTACAATAATTTCTTTTGCTTCGAAATTTCCAGAAGCATCTGAAACCTTCTCGTTACCATTGCATGCAACCAATAATACTGGCAATACACATATTAATATTTTTGCTTTCATGATTTTAGAATCTTTATTTGATTAAATTTCTCCCTTTATATATTAAAAGTTGACTTTAGACTGAATCAACTGTATTTTATGTGTTTCGTAATTTATTTTAGCTTGTGTTTCAGCGCTAAGCTCTGTTACATAATCTGTTGAAGTAATTGCACCATTCTCCAATTTTGATCTTGCACTTTTCGTAACCTCTTCTCTTAAGGAAATGATTTCTTTATCGCTTAAAATAGTGCTTTGCATTGAAGCAATCTTAGCCAGCTCATTATGAACAGAAATCATTATTTGCTTATCAAATGTTTCCTTTTGAGTATTTATAAGACCTTTATTGATTAAAGCAACTTGCTTCTTTCTTTTCGTTTGATTCCAGTCCCATATATTCCAGCTTAAACCAACTCCTATTATGTAAAATGAATCAAACTCATCGTTAACCATATTCATTCCAGGTTTTCCATATCCCACTTGTGCAAATGAATAGAGCACTGGATCATTTTGTTTTGCTATTAATTTGCCCGAAACATCTAACTTTTGCATTTGAAGATCAAATAGCTGATGTTCAGGTCTGAATAACTTAGCATCTTCATTAACCTCATAATTAGGCATTTCGAGTGCAACATCAGAACTTAAATCCATGCCGGTAATTTCAGCAAGAATCTGTATTGCCGCTAAACGTTGATTTATAATTTCTGTAATACTCTGTTTTAACTTTAGTTTTTCTGCTTTTATTGAGTTTAAGTTAGAATTAAGCATTAAACCATTTTTCACGGCAGACTCTACTACTTTTTCCTGATTTTCAACGTCGTTAAGCATTACTATCATTAACTCTTCATTTTTCTGAAGAATCAAAATTGAAAAATAAAATCGGTTGATTTGCTCTTTTAGTCTATTCAACTCTACCTGAGTATTTTGTTGTTTAACCTGTAGGTCGCTACTTTCCAACTGTTTTGCAGCCTTTATTCTTCCCCAATCATAAATTAACTGGTTAATATCAATGGTCGCCTGATACTGATCTTTTTCTGCAGCAAATCCGAAATTGTTTCCAAGTGCAGAAATATTAACATCTATAGCATCAGACTGATATGTTGCTTTTGCATTCAGTTCAGCATTGGGTAACCAACCAGCCTGATAATTCTTCATATTTTAATTATTTGTTTCCTCATAAATCTCATTTTGATTTACTAAAGGATAATTTGTCAGCATCCTCTCATAACATTCAGTGAGACTAAGCTTATTCTCTTGAGCACCGAGACCGCCTGAAATCATTATAAATACAAACACTAATATTTTCATCACGCTTTAATTGAATTAATAATATATTCTTTCACAAAATCTCTTCTTTGTTCTAGAAATGCTTCGTACATCTTTTCATCATTTTCGAACAATACGCCTCTTAATATAGGTTTTGCAACAATTGGAAATAGACATAAACTGATAACATTGGTCAATAGATTTTCTGCACTAATAGGTTTAATTATTCCCTTTACCACTTCCTCCGAAATCTGCCTTTCAAGTTTCTCCAGTAGGTTATTTTCTTTTAACTGAATATTCTTTCCAATTATTTTTACTAAGATCTCTGGATTTCTATTCAATTCACTAATTACAAATCCAGGGATGTAAGGATGTTTTTGAAGTAGATTCAAGTAATTCTCTACAAAAAATTCAATCTTTTCAAAAACCGGTTTATCTGAAATCATCATTTCTTTAACTTTTGGAATAAATAGAGAAAATGCCAATTCAAATACCTTTTCGAAAAGCTTATCTTTTGTTCTGTAGTAATAATGTAATAAAGCCTTGTTTATTCCCGCTTTATCTGCAATTTCCTGCATTCTTGCACCGGTCATTCCTTTTTGCTGAAATACTTCTTTCGCAGCATCCAGAATTTTTTGCTCTGTATTCATTTCATGTTCTGTCATAAAGCTATATGTATTAACTATATATTTTAACCACATTGTTTAACTATTTGTTTTAACCATCTGGTCAAAGATAGTTATTTTATTTAATATGCTCCAAATATTTTTTGCAAATTTTTATTTTTTAGATTCTATCTTATTGATTTTATATAAATTAAAAACCTCATTTGTTTGGCCTTAAATTTGAGAGAAAGTATTTATCAAAAAGTTAATATAATAAAGAGAGAAGTTTTCGATAATTTATAAATTTGTATTGAGCTTAAAATTTTACCAATTAACCTAAAATCAATTCTATGCGAACTAAAGGATATTATCTAATGATCTTATTTGCACTTTTTTCTATAGTTGCAAATGCACAAAACATTAAAAACAAGCAGTTTTCTTTAATAAGCTACAACATGGACATTTCCAAAGATTTTGAAGCTGAAATTCAAGCATTAGAACCTTTTATTGATAATATCAAAACATACAATGACCTGGGAAATGAAAAATTAAAAGCAGTTTTAATCCATACTACCTATTATTATCTAAAAGAAAACCTAGAACGTGAATTGGAAATGGAAATTCTTCCCATTAACACATTTATGCGAAGCGTTAAATACGACGATTTTGGTTATCCTAACGCCAACATTAGACAAGCAATTAAAGAAGGCGATTCAAGATTTTATTTCAGAGTTTATATTAAGCTAGAATCATTAACTAAAGACAAAAGAGACGAAAGTCCTGAACTATTTGAAGAAAGAGACTATCCTGTTGTTTATCCAAGCTTAAGTATAGAGATTACTGTATATAATAACGAAGGAATAATTCCAGTAGCTAAATGGATTGGTGCAACGAATCCAAGATATCCATTAGCAATTGATGAATATTTACTAAAAGGTTTTGATAACACAGAAATGAAAATTTTACCTCCAGAGGATAATCAAACTGACAACTTATACTTAATGCTTGACAGAGCAATTCATAATACCATACAATATCAACTTAATAACTATTAATGAAAAACTACCGGGCTGTTGGCATCATGTCGGGCACATCCTTAGATGGTCTGGACATTGTGCTTTGCAATTTTACTTATAATAATGTTTGGAGTTTTCAAATAGAAAAAAGTCTTACGATTAAATACTCCAAAGACTGGCAAACAAAATTAAGTTCGGCGCCTAGCTTATCGGGCTATGAATTAACACTATTAGATAAAGAATATGGTAGATTCATCGGGAATTCAGTAAAAGATTTTCTTACGAATTGTACTTCGCCAATTGATGTAATAGCCTCGCATGGTCATACAGTATTTCATCAACCAAACAAAAAACTTACCTTACAAATTGGTAATGGTCAGGAAATTGCAATAGCAACCGGCATTAAAACCATTTGCAATTTCAGATCACTTGATGTTGCCTTAGGCGGACAAGGAGCTCCCTTAGTACCAGTTGGTGATCAATTTCTTTTTCCAGAGTATGATTTTTGCATGAACATAGGAGGTTTTGCTAATATATCATTTGATGATAAGGGTAAAAGAGTGGCTTATGATATTGGTCCTGCAAATATTGTTTTAAACTACCTGGCAAATAAACTTGGGCATCCAATCGACAAAAACGGAGCTTTAGGTTTTTTAGGTAAATCAGACGATCAACTTTTGAATGAACTTAATTCATTAAGCTACTATTCTTTAAATCGTCCCAAATCGTTGGGTAAGGAATGGCTTGAACAAATATTTTTACCGATTTTGAATCGATCCAATCTTAGTATACATAATCAACTAAAAACCGTATATGAACACATT
>PKTC01000222.1 GCA_002869305.1 Marinilabiliales bacterium | reverse complement strand
CTGGAACAACGATCATTTTAGTCACAGCAGAGGATGGCACTACAGAAATTACATATGAAGTAAACTTTACTGTTGCTCCTAATAATGATGCTACATTAAGTGATCTTAAAATAAATGGTTCTAGTGTATCAGGATTCAATTCATCAACATTAACATATGATATAGAGTTGTCTTCTGGAACCACATTAGTGCCAGCAGTTACTGCAACAACCAACGATATTAATGCCGAGGCCGTTGTTACTGATGCAACTGCACTTCCAGGAACAACAAGCATTTTAGTTACTGCTGAGGATGGTACTACTGAAGAAACCTACGAAATTAACTTTAGTGTAGCAACTGGTTTTAATCGTTTTGATTTGAATGGAGAATTTGCTATGTATCCGAATCCAACTAATGGAGAAATAACGATTTCATTTGAGAATAAGATTAAAGCATCATGGAAAATTGAGGTTTATAATTCTTTAGGAAGTGTTTTATACACCGAAGATTTAAGTAATTTCTACAAATCTGAATATAAGTTTGATTTTTCAAATTTTGCAAAGGGAATATATTTAGTAAAAATATCTAATAAAGATGATGCTGTAGTTAAGCAGTTAATAATAAAATAATTAAGACTCTTTTTAAAGAAAATGCTGCTTCAAATGAAGCAGCATTTTTTATTTATATAAAGTATTTATTAAGCTGATTAATAGGTCCACTCCAAGAGCAGCCCAAACAATAAAGTACATTTAAATTAAAACCCTCTAAGCTCTCACTTTTATCATTACAGATAATAACTAATTCTCTCGAAACTTTTACATTCAACCTCTCTCCTCTTTCATTCAGAACATAAAAATTAGAGATTCCACATTGAGGGCAAACCATATATCTCATTTCATTTTTTTATAAAGATAATCTTTATTATGGAAAGTGATTGTTCAACATATGATTCACTAATACGGTAAGAACATATCGTAAATAGCTCTTAATTCAATATAAATACTGTTTCATTATCCAACACTTATGTCGTATTTAACGCCAAATAGTTGTAATTTTAACCAAGATAATTAAACATTTCATAAAAATGTCCAAAGAAAAAAGTAAAATACTCATTGTAGACGATAATGAAGAACTATTAATTGCTTTCAAATTTTTCTTATCAAAACATTTTGGTCAAATTGATACTATAAAAAATCCTAACCTGATTCCAGAGTATTTAAGAAAAGACGCTTACGACATTATTTTGCTTGATATGAATTTCAGTGCTGGTGTTAATACTGGTAATGAAGGAATTTATTGGATGAAACAAATCATGGAAAAGGATTGTAATGCATCTGTCGTATTAATTACAGCTTATGGAGATGTAGAACTTGCTGTTAATGCCATGAAAGAAGGTGCTGCTGATTTCATTCAAAAATCGTGGGATGAGAAAAAAATACTTTCAACCATATTATCCGCTTATAACTTACGCCTATCGAAGTTAAAGATTCAAACTCTTGAACAAAAGCAAAAACATTTAAGCGATAAAATCGATAGCGAATTTAATAACATAGTAGGAAAATCTTCCTCAATGAAAAATGTTTTTCAGGTTATTGATAAAGTTGCAAAGACAGATGCTAACATTTTGATTTTGGGTGAAAATGGAACAGGTAAAGAAGTTATCGCGAGAGAAATACACAGAAAATCGGAAAGAGCAAATGAAGTATTTGTTAGTGTGGATATTGGTTCTTTACAAGAAAATCTTTTCGAGAGCGAATTATTTGGTCATGTAAAAGGATCATATACAGATGCAAAAGAAGATAGACCAGGAAGGTTTGAAATAGCTTCGGGAGGAAGCTTGTTTTTAGATGAAATCGGTAACTTGACTATTCCTTTACAGGCTAAACTTCTAACTGCAATACAAAATAAAGAAGTATACAGAATTGGTTCAAACAAAGCTATTCCCGTTGATATTCGCTTAATTTGCGCAACCAATAAGAATCCTGACGAAATGGTTGAAAAAGGAATCTTTCGAGAGGATTTACTTTATCGCATAAATACCATCAAAATTAACTTGCCTCCACTAAGAGAAAGAGATGAATATATAATATTATTGGCTAATTACTTTTTAAAACAATATACTGAGAAATATAATAAAGAAAGTTTAAAATTTAATTCATCTATCTTAACAAAATTAAAAGATTATGCATGGCCAGGAAATGTTCGTGAATTAAAGCATACCATAGAAAAGGCCGTGATCTTATGTGATGGAAATACTATATTAAGCAGTCACTGCTGGCCCGATGGTGAACATAGCAAAAAGAATACAATGGTTAAGTCTTTAAACCTGGACGAAAATGAAAAAGTGCTGATTGAAAAGGCTATTCAAAAGTTCAAAGGGAATATTAGTTCTGCTGCAAAAGAACTTGGTATAAACAGATCAACACTTTACAAAAAAATGGAGAAATATGGCATTTAGTAAATTTCGAGTTAATATCATTGTCCAGGTAATATTAATTGCCATAAGCTGTTTAATGTTTTTTTGGACACTTAAACAGGAATACATGCTTATTACCCGTTCTTCTTTAGTTATACTATGGATACTACAAATAGTATATCTAATATGGTATTTACAAAGAGTTAACAGAGACATTATAAAATTTATTACAGCCATAAAATACGATGACGTTTCCATTAGCTTTCATAAAAAGAAAAAAATTGATAACGCTTTTGTTGATCTTTACAATGAGTTAAATCAAATCATTCAGAACATATCCGAAGTAAGGTTTGATAAGGAAAGTGAGCATCAATATTTTCAGAATACCATAAAGCATATAGGTATAGGTATTCTGGCCTATGATGATGTTGGAAAAATTGAAATATGTAATGAAGCAGTATTAAAGCTTCTTAAGGTAAATAGTTTGAATAATATTGCTGATGTTAATATCGCCCAAATTGGCTTATCTGATAAGTTGAAAGGAATAAAACCAGGAAATAATAATCTGATTAAACTTAACATTGACAATGAAATCATACAACTTTCAGTTAAAGCTGCCAAATTCAAAATTAAATCACGAGAGATAAAACTATTATCACTGCAGAATATTAAATCAGAAATCGATCAGAGTGAAGTTGATGCCTGGCAAAGACTTATACGGGTTTTAACCCATGAGATTATGAACTCAGTAAGTCCCATTACACTCTTATCTGGTTCGCTGATCGAAATGTTTGAAGAAAATGAAAAGATAAAAACCATTGAAGATATTTATAATAAGACGATTGAAAATTCAGTTCTTGGACTTAAAACCATTCGAAAACGTAGCGATGGATTATCAAACTTTGTAGAGAACTATAAAAGCTTAACTCAAGTTCCCAAACCGCATTTTTCGGAAGTAAATGTTTGTAATCTATTTAATCATCTAGAAACCCTTTTAAAAAGTGATCTAAATAAAAAAAATATTGAAATTAACATGCTATGTGAACCCTCCTTCACAATTCATGCTGATGAGAAGTTAATAGAACAAGTATTAATCAATCTGATTAAAAATTCGTTAGAAGCATTGTCCAATAAACAAAGTCCAAGAATTAATTTATGTGCTGAAACTCTCAACGAACAAATTCAAATAAAAATTGAAGACAATGGCCCAGGCATGACAAATGAAATTTTGGATAATATTTTTATTCCCTTTTTTACAACAAAAGAAAAAGGCTCTGGAATTGGCTTAAGTCTTTCACGTCAGATAATGCATTTACATGGTGGTACTATTTCTGTTAAATCTGAACCAAATGTTGCGACCATATTTACTTTAACTTTTTAGTTTTCTAACGATCAAGAGTAAAGTAAAAGATTGTACCCTTTCCAACTTCACTTTCTACCCAGATTTTATCTCCTGTTTTTTCAATAAGTTCTTTGCATAAAACAAGTCCTATTCCTGTACCTTTTTCTTTTTCAGTGCCCAAAGTCGTGTAATCCTCATCAATATCTAAAATCTTGTTTATCTTATCTCCAGGTATTCCGATTCCGTTGTCTTTGATAGATATAATGTGCTTATCGGAAAAGTTATTTTGACTTGTACCTGATATTACAATTTCTCCCCCAGAAACTGTAAATTTTATCGCATTATTTATCAGGTTCCTAATTACAGTGTGCGCAATATTGCTATCTGACCGAACATAAAAATTTTCTTGTAAATCATTAATTAGTCGCAGGTCTTTATTTTTAATGTTTTCGATATAAAGATTTCGTATATCCTCAACGATATTATAAAGATTAATTTTTTCTTTTTTAATATCAAGATGTCCCAGTTGACTTCTCGACCAAATTAATAAATTATCTAATAGCTTGAAAGTACTGTTTGCAAGCAAGTTCATATCGCTGAACAATAGCTTTATTTTCTCTTGTGGTATTTCCTCATAACTTAATTTCAGAAGTTCAGATACTTGTACAAAATTGCTTACTGGACTTCTTAAATCGTGAGCAATGATTGAAAAAAACTTGTCTTTTTGAGCATTTAATTTTCGAAGTTCTCTTTCTGACTTTATCAGTTTTTCTTCTACCTTTTTCTTATCACTAATATCAAGAACGACACCATTAACAAGTTTCTTCTTTCCTTTATTAAAAAATTGTCCTCGCTCATAAACCCATAAAACTTTACCTTTTAAATCAACCAGGCGATACTCGACAGAATATGATTGATTTTTTTCAATATTCTTATTTATAACATCATGAACCTTCTTTTTATCATCGATATGTATTAAACTATCGAAAGTGCGGGTATTACTTAAAATAAAATCATTTGCTTTATATCCGGTTAAGACTTCTACTTCATCACTAATATACTCCATGGTCCATTTCTTATCTATTCTATACCTAAATACTATGCCAGGTATATTTTTTACCAATGTCTCATATTTAGATTTACTAAAAGATAATTCCTTGTTTAATATATCGATTTCTTTGATTCGTAATTCCAGGTCATCGTTAACAGCATGCAGTTCTTCATTGATCGATTTAATTTCTTCGTTGTTTATCTTAATTTCCTCAAGTTGGTCTTTTATAATCTTTTCGGCTTTTTTCTTTGTAGTTACATCATGTGCAATTCCTTCTACATACTGCACATTTCCATATGAATCTACAATTGGAGCTTCAGATATTTCCAGTATATGTTTATTCCTTTGGATGTCGTAGATTTCAATCTCATAAGGCAATTGTTGTATGCCTTCCAGAGCCAATAAAGTTTTTTCAATGGCAGCCTTATTTATTGGATTATTAGTAAGATATTTTTCATAATGTGTTAAAAAATCCGTTTGATCGTAACCCAAAATATTCTTAATGGATGGACTTATATAATTAAATATACCTTCTTTATTGTGCCTATAGAAGAAATACTCCTGTCTCAAGTTCTCAATTAAGCTGCGATATTTTTCTTCACTTTTTTGTATAGATTGCTGCATGCCCCTTAATTCGGTAATATCATTGCTTACGGCAAAAGTTGCATCCTGATCTTCATATTTGATTGTAGTTATAGATACATCGAGCCATTTTACCAGCTTATCTTTTGTGAGAATTTTTAAGTCGTACCTAAATTTATCACCCTCATTCTTAAGTTTCTTATTTGAAATCTCTGATATAAAATCAATCATTTCAGGATGTATTATATCATAGGGTCCAACTTGATTAATCTCTTGGAGCTCATATCCGGTAATTTCAGACCACGCGTCATTTACAAAAAAGTATTTATTCTTGCGTTGTATTGAAATTGCTGATGGAGATATTTCAGCTAGTTTTCTAAATTTCTCTTCATTTTTTTTTATTTCTAAAATTGCTTGCTTTCTATCTGAAATATCTCTGATTAGCGCATGAACGGCCAAGGTATACCCTAAATTTATTGTTGACAATAATACTTCGCATGGGAATATCTCTCCGTCTTTTTTCTTATGTATCCATTCAAATAAAGGTACTTTTTTTTTGAAAGCCATTCTAATTAGTTCATTAGAAAACTCTAAAGAAATTCTTCCATTAGGTTGTTTTTGTGGTGAAATATCTGCTGGATGAAGTTGAAGGAATTCAGCCCTCGTATCGTAACCAAACATTTTTAATGTGGCTTGATTACAATCAATAAAACCTTCTTCAGATACCAAAACAATTGCATCTCGAGATGATCGAAATAACGCCTTGTATTTTTCTTCGTTTTGGATATTTAATGTAGGGTCTATTTTATTTTCCCTTTTTAACTTATTCGCTCTTTGTCTCGAGATTGCATCTAGTAAACAATCAATCTTATTTAAAACATCTG
>PKTC01000221.1 GCA_002869305.1 Marinilabiliales bacterium | reverse complement strand
AAAACAGATTCGATAGCCGCTAAATAATTTGGTGCCTTAAGGTCAAATACTATCATCCTAATTAAATAGAGCGACAAGGCAACAATCAAATAAATCCATTTCCATTTTAATATGGATTGCCAAAATGATTCACCTGACAACACAAATATAAAGCCAAATAAAAAGGCCAAAAATCCTAAAACAAATCCATGAAATGTAATGGCATAGAGTGTGTAAATTTCCGGCTTTATCACAAATGATTCCAAAATAAAGCATGTTGCGATGATGATGATCCCAAAAGGATTACTAAATACTTTTTTAAGCCATAACACGATCCTATTATTTTCATTTCTTTTTAAATAAAAGAATAGTGGAGACAATGCAATAACATAAATAAATATATTAGCTAAGAACCATAAATGACCTTGGCCCGGTGCGTAAAGTGCATCCTGATTGTAATATTTTTGCCATAAAAACACGTGAATAGGAACAATGACCAGTACACCAAAAATGAAAGTTACAAATATTCTTTTGGTACGTTCATAAATAAGTTGTTTCCAATTTCTTTTTTTAATAGCAAAGCAAACTCCCATTCCCGAAACAAAAAATAACAGAGGTATTCTCCATACATTTAGCATAGACATGGGAATCCAAATTTTTTCAAGTGAGGTATTATTCTGTATAAATTGAATAAATACTCCCCAAGGTTGAAAACCAATAGCTATATGGTATATCAAAAGTAAACCAATTGCTATTACTCTTAACCAATCAATATCGTATCTTCTATTTGTTGCGATTGTTTTCACACTTTTCCTTTCATTTAGTATTTTTAAAATAATAGCAATTAGTTTTAAAAACTTACTTTATCATTTCAGCAATTACGGGTCGTGTTTTTTCAATTCTTTCGAAATCAAGTTTTAAACCCAGTGGCCCCAGCTGTTTCGCTATTTGCTCATAAAATACTTTTACATCTTTATAAGGTGCTGAAACTGATTCCAAAGCAGTTGATCCATAATTGTTTTTAATCGTTTTATCAGCACCCTTTTCTAGTAACGCTTGTACAATTTCGGTTCTGCAGAAAAATGATGCTGTATGCAAAGGAGTAGATCCATCTCCACTTTTCGCGTTGATGTCTGCACCACCCATAATTAACTCTTTAGCAACTTCCGTTTTACCAAAAGTAGCTGCAACGGTTAATGGAGTTGATCCATACTGATCCTTGGCATCTAAATCGGAACCTGCTGCAATGTGCTGTTTAATTGCATTAAGGTCACCCATAAAAGTGGCTGTGTGAATGTCCATTGAAGGAGCACTTGCTTTAGTTTCTGATACTTCTGATGCATTACTTTCTTTTACTCCTTCTTCCTGCTTATTTTTGCAGGAACCTAGACTAATTAGAGAAATAAAAATCATAATGCATGCTGTTGCTAAATTTGTCTTCTTTGTTTTCATGATACTTGTTTTTAGTAATTAAATGTTTTTATTATTATTTAATTTAAGAAAAAGATCAAACTGTCTGTAAATACATCCTGTCGTATCTATAGTTATAAAATATATTAAAAGTTAGATAAGATATCAAGAATACTTGTTACTACTTGACCACATCCCTGATTAATGTATAGGCCAACTTGTGAAATACAAGAATATGCCAATGCAACCTGGGCTGCAGCAAATACACTAATTGTAAACTGACTCAGACTTAAAATACCAATCCCAAATTGCGAGATATTGATAATACCAGCACCAAATTGTCCAATAGAAATTAAACCTATTGCAGGGATTGGTGCTCCGTTTGTTTTAAATGCAAATGAGATATGGAGCAGAGGTAATCCTACTATTTTAAAACGTGATTTAAACTCATATCCTACACGTCCAACTTTACTCGCTGAAGTACTTGAACTTGATGCTGTGATATTGTTTTTGTTTTTCATAATATTTAGTTTTAGTAATCTATCTTCTGTGTTAAAATATCATTTTTTTTTTCTTCNTTCTGTGTTAAAATATCATTTTTTTCTTCCTCACTTGCTCTATTTTCTCATCTCTGTTATTCTCCTTATAACAGAAATAGTTTTAATAAGCTAATGATTTGCTTTGGCTATAGAGTTCCGTTCTGTTTTTATCGTAAATCCGTTTTTTAATTCTACAAAGCGTTTCAGCAGAAACACCTAAATAGGAAGCTATATGTTGCTGAGGAGCTTTCTGAAACAATGTTTTATTAGATTCAAACAACCTCAGGTATCGTTCTTCAGGCGAAAGTGTTATAAAACTGGCTATTAATACTTGATAAGAAGCTAATTCTTGTTCTTTGCTAATTCTTCTGATGGCATTAAAGTTTGAAGAAGATTCCATTAAATACTGAGCATTTTTAATATCGATCTCAACCAAAATGGTATCTTCAATCGTTTCAAAATTTTTATTGCCTAAATACAATTGATTGTTGGTATTACTCGTCCATATAAAATTACCCTCGTTGTAAAAAAATGCTGTTTTATCTTTTCCTTCTACATAATAATGTAATCTAATGCATCCGTCTAAAACAAAATAAATACATTTGGAACATGAACCTGAACTTAGAATGTTTTCATTCTTATTATATATCTTTATGATAGCATGCTCTTGCAGAAATTCTATTTCTTGCTGATTCAAGTTTCCAAGCTTTCTTAATTCGTTTATAAATTTATCAAACATGATATTAATTTTTAAATTTCTTGTGTTCAATTTTGATAAGGTAAAGGTCCGGATAAGCATGATGCACGACCAATCAAAAAAACGGAATATCATTACAAGTTTGTTGAACCAGTATAAAATATGATGCAGGGAATAACAATTATGACGCAAACCTGAAATAAGTCGAGTAAATACCTACTAAAAACTGAAGGAAAATTGATCGAAAAATCCGAGAAAAATGATCGAAAATTTTGTCTGTTAGATTCTTCATTTATTGGTTGTAATGGATTATAAATTGATATTTGTATCTTTATCCTGCAAAATCTAAGAAAATTTTATTAAGGAATGTCAGATTCAGATGCCATCCAGAACGATTTTATTACTAAGGTTAATGAATTAATTGAAGAAAATATCTCCAATACGCAATTCGGTGTATCCGAACTAGCACAAGAAATAGGAATGAGCCGTTCTAATTTACTTCGTAAGGTTAAAAGTCTGACAAAATTATCCGTAAGCCAATATATAAGACAAATTCGATTAAAGCATTCAATGCAAATGCTTCATGAAGGTTCACTAACTGTTTCTGAAGTTTCTTACCGTGTTGGATTTAGCAGCACTTCATATTTTATAAAATGTTTCCATGATTTTTATGGCTTTTCCCCAGGGGAAGCTGAAAAAAGAAATTTTGAGGAATCAAATCATGATCAAGCTCCCAATATGAAGATTTCGAAAAAAATATTTCTTTTAGCAGGAGCATTCATTATTCTGGTATTGGTCTTTTTTATCTTCATAATGCCTTATTTGTCTGCAAAAAAGCAAATTATTAAATCCATTGCAGTGTTGCCATTCCGCAACGACAGCAACGATTCCAGCAATTTGTATATTATTAATGGCCTCATGGAATCTATCCTTACAAATCTTCAGAAAATTGAGGATTTAAATGTTATTAGCAGAACATCGGTTGAAAAGTATAGAAACACAAATAAATCCATTTCTGATATAGCGAAGGAGTTGAATGCATATTATATTGTTGAAGGAAGTGGTCAAAAGGTGGGAAATAAAGTATTATTAAACATTCAGCTAATTGATGCCAAGTATGACAAACATCTGTGGGCCCAGCAATACAATAAAGGAACCGAAGATATTTTTACATTACAGCTGGATGTGGCTAAAAATATTGCTGAAGAAATAAAAGTGATATTAACCCCTGAAGAGGTCAAAAAAATTAACAAAATTCCGACTGATAACCCTGTAGCATATGATTTTTATTTAAAAGGTCTTGAGCCATTACATCAAGGAACAGAAACAGGTTTGATCGAGGCCATTCCATATTTTGAAAAGGCCACTGTAGAGGATCCTGAGTTTTCCGACGCCTATGCGAATTTAGCCATTGCATACTACTACCTGGATATATTCCAGATCGAGAAAAAGAATTCGGAACTTATTAATAATTATGCTGACAAGGCATTACTTTTTGATTCACATAATTCCAGAAGCTTAATTGCAAAAGCTTTTTATTATATGAATATTGCTGAGTACGATCAAGCTCTACCCTATTTTGAGAAAGCATTAGACTATAGTCCAAATTCTGCTTTTATCATTAATTTCTTATCAGATTTTTATACAACCTACAGACCCAATACAGGAAAATATCTTGAATATGCCTTAAAAGGAATTCAGCTTGATATTGCATCGAGTGATTCAGCAACTGCAAGCTTCACCTATTTGCATGTTAGCAATGCATTAATACAATCAGGTTTTGTTGATGAAGCACTGAGATACATCAATAAATCCTTAGAATATAATCCTCAAAATATTTACTCAGAATATGTTAAAGCTTACATTCTTTTTGCAAAAAATAAAGATCTAAATCAAACCATTCAATTACTTTTAAATACTTTAGAAAAAGATCCTACACGATTGGATGTATTGCAGGAAGTTGCAAAAATATATTATTATTTAAGAGATTTCGATAATTCTTACATATACTATAAACGATTCTTAGATACAAAAAATGCGCTTAATATGGATATCTATCCTAGCGAAAATTCAAACATTGCTGTTGTTTTCTCCGAGCTTGGCTTTAAAGAAGAATCAAGTAAATATTTAAATGAATTTAAAATATTTGCTGATAACAATGAATCGATTTATAAAAATTATATTTTATCAAATTATTACTCTTACATTGGTGATACGGAAAAAGCTTTAGAGTATTTAAGGCTATTCTCAAATGAGGAAGACTATTTTTATTGGGTTTTTACTTTTGCAAAGATCGATCCTCTATACGATAATTTAAAAGATAGTGAGGAGTTTAAAATGATTATTCAAAGTATTGAAACCAAATTCTGGAATAAGCACAAAGAAGTTAAGGCTGCACTCAAAGCAAAGAAATTAATATAATTATTATACTGCACAATTAAACCTTTTAATTAATTCACATCTTATTTCCAGAGTTATTTATTGATCATAATCAATAGAATTAATTTTTGTGCACTCTATTTTTGCGATATTATTTAAAACGTAAACTAATAAATTCATGTTATGAAACCATTTTATTATTCATTAAAGATTCTAACAATTTTTACAATCAGCATCATATTCTCTTTGCATGTATTTTCGCAAGAAAATGAAAGAAATCAAGCCGTTCTAGCGAAGCTTGTGGCTCAAAACAATATACCAAGCTTGAACTTCTCCATTATTTATGAAAATGGAGAGCAATTCAATTACTCCTCGGGTTTCGCTGATACATTGAACAAAGTAGCATTGAATCCAAAACATGTTTTGTTTTCTGGAAGTGTTGGGAAAACATATGCTGTAGCAGTTTTAATGCAATTGGTTGATGAAGGAAAGGTAGACTTATCAAAACCTATTTTAGACTACTTCCCTAATCATGAATGGCTTACAAATCTTCCTAACATAGAAGATATAACTATTGAAATGCTTTTAACACATACTAGTGGACTACCAAGATATATAAATGATCCGAATGTATGGAAATCAGTACTTGAAAATCCGGATAAGGTATGGTGTTATAAGGACAGATTATCATATGCTTTCAATATGGAGCCATTACACGAACCAGGCAAAGGTTGGGGCTATTCTGATACAAATTATCTGCTTATCGGAATGCTAATAGAAAAAATAACGGGTTCTGACTATTATGATGAAGTAGCAGAAAGAATATTAAAACCTGGAAAACTCGAGCATACCTATCCTTCACTAAGAAGAGATATACCTAACTTACCTGTTGGTTATTGTGCATTGGGCGAACCATTTAATCTACCAGGTGAAACAGTAGTAGATGGCATATATATTTTCAATCCACAAATGGAATGGACAGGTGGAGGATTTGCCTCGACAACACCGGATTTGGCCAAATGGGCAAAAATGTATTATGAAGGTCAGTTCTTTTCTGAAAAAATGCTACAAAAGATCGTTAGCCCAACAGAACATGGATCTGACATTGCAGATGGTTTTTCATGTGGAATGGGCAGTTTTATTTACGAAACGGAAATAGGAGTTGCTTATGGACATACTGGATTATTCCCAGGATTTAATACCATTTTTGCTTATTTCCCAGAACAAAAAATAGCAGTAGCTATGCAAACAAATTGCGATTATCCAAGAAAAGATATGAGACTGATTGAATATGTTTTATTCATTATGAACAATTTTGTAAATAAATAGAACTCATGACTTTCAACAAAGAAAAGCTGTTTCGAATATTTATTTCATTAGGATTAATACTATTATTCCAAATTACAATAAATAAGAAATCCAATGTCGCTTTAGGATGTACATCCATTTCCCTTCTTGTAAGATCAAATAAGGTTTTTGGAAGAAATCTGGATGTTGATTCCGATATGGGAAATATTTTTATTAACCCGCATGGAATTAATAAAACTGCATATTTTTCCAGTACGTGCCAGGAGACACCAGCTAAATGGACCTCTAAATATGGAAGCATAACATTCAACCAAATAAGCAAAGACATTCCGCATGGAGGAATGAATGAAGCCGGGTTAGTTGTTGAACATTTGTTTTTAGGTGAAACTCAATACGAACCAAAAGACAGTAGACCCGCATTAATTTCTCATCAATGGGTACAGTATATGCTAGACAATTGTAAAGATGTTGCAGAAATTACGGAGGTGGCTCAGACTATTCGTATTTCGGCATCCGATTACAAATTTCCTATCCATTTTCATGTAATGGACAAGTCTGGTGATAGAGCTATTATTGAATTCCTGAATGGAGAAATGATCATTTTCAGAAAAGAATCTTATATAATCGGAGTGTTGGCAAACAGTACATATAAAAATTCGCTAAACAAATCCAAAGAATATTCAAATCTGAAAAAACAGAATGTACTTCCTACTGACATCTCAAATTCTATAGAACGATTTATAAAAGCTTCTGAGTTAGTTGAAAGTTATAACGAGAATAATTCCAGTGATATTATATCTTATAGTTTTTCAATATTAGATTCAGTTAAAAACAGCACCAAATGGCAAATTGTTTATGATCTGGAAAACTTAGAAATACATTATAGAACTGAATCGGTAACTAAAATAAGAACATTAAGCATGGTTGATTTTAGTTTTAATGAATCAAAAACAATTTCTATTAATGATGATTCTGATCTTGCTGCAAATTGGCTGTTATTTTCAACCGAAATTAACAGAACGCTTATTCATGATATTTGCGACCAATCGGAATTTATTAACAGCATTTTGGGTAATGAAAAAGAAGAAATTGCCAATTATCCATACTAATACTTACTGAAATTATTAATTAACATAAAATGGAAATAAAATATCAATTCTTAGATACGAGTTATATACCAGAACTTCATGCATGCTGGATGGAATCTTTCAAAGATTACCAGGTAGATATGAGCTATTTAACAATCGAAAGAATGAGAAGCAGAGCCCGAATGGATAGAGTAGATTTCAGCCTATCGGTAGGAGCATTTGATTCAGATAAGATGATCGGTTTCTTATTGATTGGAATCGACCGAATAGACAGGCAGCTAACCGCATTTGATTCTGGAACAGGAGTAATTGAAGAATATAGAGGAAACGGAGTCGCAGGAGGAATGCTTAATTTTGCAATCTCAAAATTGAAATTTGTAGGTATTGAAAAGTTTCTGCTGGAAGTTTTACAAGAAAATAAACCTGCCATTAAAGCATATCAAAAGGCAGGATTTTCGACGAACAGAGATTTTAATTGCTACAAACTCAAAACAAAAAACTTTCATCATAAAGAATCATACGAAAATAATGTTGAAATTAAATCATTTGATAAAGAAGAACTTTCTAATTATTTATTTTTATTAGATTGGGATGTGAGCTGGGAGTATACCTATTCTGCAATAGATAGTATTGAGGAAGATCTTATTATTGACGGCGCATTTATTAATGACGAATGTGTTGGGTTTATGGTATTTTACCCTACTTTAAACTGGATATTTATGTTGGCAATTAAAGATGGTTTTCAAGCCAAAGAAATAGAAGGTAGCCTCATTGCAAACCTTTTAGCAAGAATGAATCATGAGGTTTCGGAAATTAAATTTA
>PKTC01000072.1 GCA_002869305.1 Marinilabiliales bacterium | reverse complement strand
TAAACCTTCAATTTGTAAGGAAGTACTCTCTTTTATTCTGCTTACTCTGCCATCATGAGGATAATCAATATCAGCATATTTTGCATAACCCTTAATATTATAGGATGCATTTGGGTCAATTCCAATATCGATATTTCCGTATTCATTATCGATGGAAATCTTTTCAAAGTTTGCAGATACAAAATCTACATCCATACTTCAATATCTGTTATCAAATTCGAGCTTTTTATATATTTCGTTAATATCAAATCCTGTATAAGCTGAGCTTGCAACAAAGTTTGTAATCTTTCCTAATCTGTACTCATCATATTTTGATTCGCACACAATAGAACTTGCTTTGTCAACATATAATTTCGAGTATTTAGTAACCGCAATTAAAGCTTTTGTTTCTTCAATTTCTAATTTGGAATACTTTAAGGTTAGATTTAACCAATTACTTTCTTCAATGGTACCATTTGAATAAGCAAGATAAACTTCGCTTAAAGGTTTAACATTTCCTCTTGTAATCTTATTAATTTTTAAATTTCCATATTTAACTGCAATTTTTGCATGACCTTCAATTTCATTAATAAAAACACTTCCATAGCGGTTTTCTATATCAATTTTTATTTTTTTAGGCATATATACCTTGTAATCGATACTAAACTCTTTGTTATTATCATTAAAGGTAAAAGTATTCCACTTGCTAAATTTGTCATCAATTTCTGTAATCGCTTCAATGGTATTTCCAGTTTGACTAAACTTAACTTCAATGTAATCAATTAACTCTTTAGCTCGTGCTTCATTTTTATGATCTACCGTAATGATAACATCTATAGTTACTTTATCCTTTTCCCAGTTATTGATGTCAACGTCGCCAAACTTATTTTGAATAAGTAAGAGAGTATTTGCATCTGTATTAAATTCTTTGTGCAAATTTTTCGAGAATTCTTCGCTCAGCGCAAAAGCCGAGGTAATTACTAATAATTGGACAGTTATTAGTAATAAAGCGGATTTAAATATTGGTGCTTTCATAGTTTTCTGATTTTTGTTTATTTATATCTTGTGCTTGTTGTAATTGATTTAAAATATGATTAATTACCTCTACTTTAAGTTGATAATGCTGAATCATAGCATTTATTACTCGTTGGTCAGAAGGGTTTGTTGTTAAATCATGTTTCAGATTTTCATAGATAGAATCCATTTGAGATAGTTCTTTCATTAATATTACTTTTTGAGAGCTATCCATAAATTGAAACTGACCTATTTCTTGATACTTCTGATTTACTAATTGGGTATAGTACATTTCAACCTCGCCATATTCTTCGGAGATTTCGCTTAAAGCAATTCCTTTATTTACTCTAAAATTAACATTGTCAAAAACCCATAAGCCAGATAACACTACCATAATGGCAACTACTGCAGCCTTTAATAGGTAGCCAATTTTAAATGATCTTTTCTTCTTGTTAAATTCTTTCAGTTTTTCTTCAAATCTTTCAAAATGGCCTTCACCTGGTTCGAAGTGGTCGAAACTTTGACGATTTTCTTGTATTATTTTATCTAAATCTTTCATATCTAGCTATTTTTTCTATTTCTTTTCTTTTAAAATTTGAACTAATTTTTTTTTAGCCCTGGCAAATTGAGACCTTGATGTTGAGCTACTGATATTTAGTATTTGCCCTATTTCGTCATGATCATATCCTTCTATTAAGTAAAGTGAAACAACAATCCTATAACCATCTGGCAGTTTTTGTATTTCCTCTCTTATTTCTTCAACTTTCATGGAGATGTCAGTGGTTTGTTCAAAACTCTTATCATCTTTGATTTCATAAACAGAGTTATCAATTGATTCAGTCTCCATTTTCCTTTTTCTCAGTTCATCCAAAGAATGGTTGATAACAATCTTCTTCAACCATGCTCCGAAACTAACTTCACCTTTATAGAAATTAATCTTTTCAAATGCCTTTAAGAACGACTCCTGCATTATATCTTCAGCCTCTAGGCTGTCATTCACAATGCGCAAGCAGGTATTGTACATTGCTTTGTAATACAGTTTATATAATTGAAACTGCGCTTTTTGTTCTCCCGATTTACACCGGTCAATAATATCCTGATGAATATTTGTATATATACTTTCCTGTTTATTCATATTTCCATAAAAAAGACGTTAAGAGAAAGATAGTGCTGCATTATGTTGCACAAATTATTAAAAAAAGTATTGAAATGCTTAAAACTGTTCATTATATTACTAAAAATTTTGTTGTCTCGAATAAAATGCAATAATTTTGACGCTTGTTTTTATGATAGCTGCTTTCAGACATAAGAATTTACCTATAACTTTCAGACAATGGTCTCGAAAGAATTACGCAATATTTTCTTCTTTAGGTAAAGAAATTAATATTGGTCATGTTGACGTAGATATTTGTGATAAAGCTATAAATAAAAGTTACAATTTAGATATTTTCTCAAATAATAAAACAGAAGCTTTTCGGGATAAAGAGGATGTTGAAGAAACAATGCAGACAGAAGGAGTTGTTAATCAAACATCATCTTTATTATTTGTTACTTCAAATTTGGACGATTCTTCGCGGCAATGCCGTAGATTAAGTATTAGAAATATTTCGGATTATATAACTGGTTCTCGATTCAGGGAATTGGAATTACTATACAATAAAATTAAATATGGAAAATCTATTAAAATCAAATTCAAAGAAAACAATGCTAATATTTAAAAGATGGAATAGAAAAGGCTATTCTGTTTTTAATACTATAGGTAAAGTAATAAAGATAACAACCTTGACCTTATCTTACTCCATTGTGTTATTACCTTTGCAGGCCTTAAGCCAGACAGATACTACAATTACAAAAAACCTCGATTTGGAAGAAGTGGTCGTAAGTGCTCAGAGGGCCCCAGTTATATATTCACAATTATCGAGATCGGTCACAGTTGTAGACGAAGATGAAATAAAACTTATGCCAGTTCAAACTGTTAATGAATTACTCGAAAATTTTTCTGGAATGGACATCAGGCAAAGAGGAGTAAATGGAATGCAGTCCGACATAAGCATAAGAGGTGGTTCATTTGATCAAAACTTAATTCTACTCAATGGTGTTAACATTACTGATCCCCAAACAGGACATCATAGTTTAAACTTACCTATCGATTTGAATTCAGTTGAACGTATTGAAATACTTGAAGGGTCAGGATCCAGAATTTTTGGACCGAACGCATTTAGTGGAGCAATCAATATTATAACAAATCATTCCAGTAAGAACTATTTAAAAGCAAGTTTCACTGCAGGAGATTTTGGTTTATTCTCAGGTAATTTAACGAGCTCATATATGCTGGGAAAAACTAGGCACTTTTTATCTATATCCAAATCATTAAGCAGTGGTTACAAGAAAAATACCGACTTTGATCAATACAATATATTTTATAATTCCAGTTATAATTCAGAACTTGGAAAGATAGATTTTCAATTAGGTTATTCAGATAAAGAATTTGGTGCAAATAGTTTTTATACTCCTGCATATCCGGATCAGTTTGAAGAAACAAAGACAACGTTTACCAGCCTTAAATTCGAAACCGGAGAAAAAATCAAACTAATACCATCGGTATATTTTCGTCGGCACCAAGATAAATTTGAGTTATTCAGATATGAACCGGCATCTTGGTATACTGGTCATAATTTTCACTTAACCGATGTTTATGGAGTTAAAATAGATTCGCGAGTAAATACAAATATAGGAGTGACTTCATTTGGTGCTGAATTACGATCTGAAAATATATGGAGTAATGTTTTAGGAGAACTTATAAATGATACAATACAGGCCATTGGAGAATCAGAAGGATTTTATTCTAGAAATTATTCCCGGACCATTTCAAATTATTTCATGGAGCAATCATTATTTATAGGAAGGTTTAATTTTTCGGCAGGAGTTTTGGCAAGTTGGGTATCAGAAAATAATTTTGATTTTAACATATATCCCGGTTTTGATTTGGGATATAGCATTGGCGAAAATATTAGAAGTTATATTTCAATTAATAAATCATTGCGCTTACCTACATTTACCGATTTATTCTACAATGGTCCCAGTAATATTGGAAATCCTAATTTGGTGCCTGAAGAGGCCTGGAGCTATGAGTTTGGATTAAAATATAATGGTAAATTACTTCATTCAGATCTAACATTCTTTTATCGTGATGCTAGTAATGTTATTGAGTGGGTAAGAGACACATCTGCATTTGAATCTGAAAAGTGGATAACTCAAAATTTAACCAATGTTATTACCAAAGGATTTACATTTAAGAGTAAACTTAGCATTAACATGTATACCATCGATTTTATTACTATTAACTATACTTTCTTGGACCAAGATGCTTCCGCTAATGATGGATCATTAGATACAAAATATTCATTAAACTACTTAAAACATAACTTATTCATTAGTTTTAATCAAGATATTTATAAAAGCTTTAAGTTGTTCTGGGCAGTTAAATTTCAGGATAGAGAAGGAAGTTACTTAGGATATGATTTCAATATAAACGATTACGTTGGTGATCAGGAATTTAATCCCTATTGGTTGCTTGATGCTAAAATTTCCTATCAGTTTAAAATGATAAATACATTTATGGAGGCTAGTAATGTATTTAATAAGCAATACTCTGATTTTGGTAATATTTACATGCCAGGTCGTTGGTTTAAGGCAGGTCTGATTATAAAAATTGATTATTGAAAATCGATAGACTAATAAAAAAGAATTAATAAAACTTTCTATAACCTATGGACTTTCTAAATATTTTGCTATTTTTGTTAGGAATCCTAAATTATAATTAAATCAAATTACAACATGAAAAAATTACAATTATTACTGGTAGCCCTAGCACTTGTAAGCTTTACTGCTTTTTATTCTTGTGGAAATGCTAAAGAAAAAGCTGCTGAAGCAGTAGAAGAAGTAGAAGCTGCTGCAGAAGAAATGGAAGAAGCAGTAGAAGAAGTTGTTGATACAACTGAAGCTGTTGTTGAAGAAGCAGAAGAAATGGAAGCAGAAGAAGCTACTGAAGAATAGGTGACTCAGTTAAAAAAAAATTAAAGCAGGACTCTAAAAGTCCTGCTTTCTTGTTTTATATAAATAGATTAATAAAACCGGTCATTACTTTTCCACTTTCATAGTCCAGTTCAGAACCAAACATGCTATGTGGAATAAGATAAATAAGAAGTAATACGATAGATGCAATAATGGTATATCTATACTTAGGGTTCTTACGATTTCCAAGAACAGCTACCAACCAGAAAATTACAGCAATTAGCGTTTTATTGTCTGTTAAATCCCAACCAAAAGGTACACCAGTCCAAGCTTCTCCAAATGCATATAACTGAACTATAGGTCCAAATACCATACCGCCCAGAAGAAACAGGATAAAGGTTAAATTTCCGTAAAAAACATGTTTTTCAATTTTACCAATAGCAAATAAACCAGCAAGATTGGATAATAACATGGCAATAAACATAAGTATTACATGAGGTATTAATGCCCATCCTGGTACAGTTCCTTTAAATCTTGTAACAACATGAACGGTATCAATACTTGAATTGTTTTCCAGATTATTAAATGAAACATAATATTCTAATTTGCCTGCTGGTGGTTGTTTAGGTAAATGAGCAACTAATTCTTCTCCATTATTTATGAAAGCTATAGCCGTAAATGATTCGTTTAAAGGAAATAGTCGATAATTCAAAAAAGCTTGATAATTTTCATCAAATTGAGGAATTTTAATAACTAAATCTTCATTTGAATCTCCACTTCTAATAAGTTTAAATTTTAGTGTTTCATCACTTAATGTGATTTTAACATTTTTAGGATGATTTGGTCCTGTTTTTCTTTGATAATAAGCTGATGTTAATGTTATAACAACTGCAAGTATCCAAAAAATTGTTTTTTTCATAGTTTATAATTTATAGTTGCACAATTAATACTTCTTTTTGATCTTCTCTTAATACCTCAACAGTAATGATTTGTCCTGCTTTTAGTTTAGAAAGTCTTTCCATGTATTCATAAACGTCACCTATCGGATAACCATCAATGGCTACAATCACATCACCTGATTTCATTCCGGCTTTATCTGCAGGTTTGTCTTTTATTACAAGATCAGCTCTCAGTCCTTGCTTTTCCACACCCGAGAAATCAGGCATAATACCTAGCGTAACTTTAAGCTTTTCATTTCTCACATTCCCACTAGGCATTTTGGGTCCAGCCTCCTGAAAAGTAATCACTTTTTCATCGGAT
>PKTC01000525.1:6287-10706 GCA_002869305.1 Marinilabiliales bacterium | reverse complement strand
GTTAAATAATTCGTAATTATTTTCCAGTTTGAGTTTTACTTTTAAATACCACTCCAAAACAGGTCCCTTATAAATGTAATTTTTGATCAGCTGATTTTTAAAAAAACGTGTATTTTCCAACTCAAACCGCATGGCATTATATTCTTCCCTAAAATATTTTCCAATCTTTTTCGCACGTTCAGAGTAGTTATCGCCATAATCTTTATTATCTGGAGTAATTCGATCTAGAAATTGAACCGTTACTTTTGTTTTTTTAACCAGTAAATCGTCACCTTTTGTCATGCAATGCCCGGTTCCATGCAAAATTATTGGTAAAATGTCCAGCTTAAGCTTTTCTGCTATATAAAATTCACCTTTATGAAAACGTTTCATTTTATAATTAACGGATCGCGTACCTTCAGGATAAACCAGAATGGAATACCCTTGATTAACTTTTTCTTCAAGTTTAGGAAGAATACTTTCATAACCCTCAGAGACGGGGAAAAACTCAGCCATCTGAACCAGGCCACCATATATTTTACTATTTTGAACCCAATCGTTTGTTAAAATAATAATCTTAGAATACATCGACAGATTATATATTAGATCAAGATGAGATTGATGATTACAAATAATCACAGATGGTTTCTTGAAATCTTCCTTATTTGGATTTATATATCTTTTTTTAATATTAAACATTAAATAATATAAACCCTTGGTCGTATACCTGATTAATTGATTATAGAAGAGCTTAATGCGCTTGCCTTTTAATTGAAAGATTTTAAAAAGTATAATTCCGATTATAGTATTTACTATTGATCCAAGAATAAATAACGACCAGGCCATGAATGAATTAAAAGCTTCATGAATAGAATATGCTACTTTACCTTTTTTCTTGCGATTAAGTATAAATAGTTTAAATAAAGCAGGTTCTAGTGTATAGGATATAATGATAACCGAAAGGATTCCAATGATGGATAAAATAGCCATCGACTTTAAAGCAGGGTGCTGAGCAAAAATTAAGACTCCAATACCTGTAATTGTGGTAATCCCTGATAAAAAAATAGAAGTTTTGTAAGAATCAAGATTTTTAATACCATATTTATAATCTTGAAGTAATCCGCGCATAATGAAGATTGAGTAATCAATTCCCAACCCAAAAATGAAAGTTGAAATAATGATATTAAAGATGGTGAATTGTATCCCTAAAATTCCCATGATACCAAGTGTCCATATCCATGAGATGGCCATTGGAATAAAAGTAAGTAAAGCCAATTCAATTCTGCCAAATGAAAGTAGTAGGATTAAAAATACAATTCCCAGCGAAAGCTTAACAAGTAAATTAAAATCATCTTTAAGTACTCTAATTAAATTGTCGGTCATGTATTTTTTATCAAAAACAATTAAATTGTTTTCATTAGCAAAGCTTTCATAAATAGTGGGTTTGTTAAATTCATCTGTTTTTAAAATGCTAACGATTGTTGTAATATCTTCTTTTTCAGTTATAAAATCATTAACAAATAGCTTTCTAAGATCGTTTAATTCATTTAATTCCACCGGAGTGTAATCTTTCTACAATAATTGAAAGAAAGATGAGAATGCATTTTCTTTAAATTTATACTTTTCTCCTGTTTGTAATAAGTTTTTACTTAGTTTATTAACCTTATCTTCTGTCCAAAATAAATTCCATTTTTGGATCCGTTCATTTTGCAATGAATTGGAAATTAACACAGTACTAACATTTGTATATTGATTGATGAATCCATCAGCTTTTAGTTTTTCAAGCCGCGAAATAGCGCTTTCATTATTTGTTAAGGCTTCTTGCAGGTTATTGCCAGTACTTATCAAATACACCGATTTTAAGGTAACGTTAGCTATCTCATTAAGGCTATTCTCGGCATCTTTTAATTCAGGCGACAGGTAACTCATCTTATCCATATCGCCATCAAAGGAGGTTTTCCCTGAAAAGAATAGCGATATAATTGTAAAAGCAATAATTCCTATGATGAGGTATTTGTTTTTTTCGTATGGGTATGCTGTAATTTTTTCAATGCTTGATTTTTGTATTTTGATTTGATTTTTCTCATAATCCGTTTTTCGAAGAAAATGTGGTAAAACAATCAATGAAAAAAGCGCTGCAACAATAACACTAATTGCTGCAAACAATCCTAAATCGCGCAATGCTTCAGAGCTAACAAATAACAAGCATAAAAAAGCTGAAGCTGTTGTTAATGTGCTCATTAGAACAGGTGTGGAGATGTCTTTTAGCACCCTCTTAACATTACCAACACTTCGGTAATGAGTGAATAGATGCAATGAATAATCAACAGTAATACCAAGCAAAACAGAGCCAATTCCTAAAGAAATTGCTGATATTTTCCCTTTAATTAAAAACAATATGGCAAGCGATAAACTTCCACCAAAAACTGCTGGTAGGAACAGAATCATGAAAATGCTTTTTTTCCTAAAGAACAAACTCATAAATACCAGAAGTATTATGATTGCAATACTTACAGTCAGTTTTATATCTTTCTTAATTTGATTAGCATTTCCAACTGCTACAGCCGCTGCACCATAATATTGAATGATTATTTCGTTATTAAATTGGTTTTCAAGGCTATCAATACTTTGTTCAATTTCAGAAATTAACTCACTGTTTTTTTGTGTTTCGCCGGAAGGGTGCGCTGAAGTTAAAAACAAACTAAGATTCTTTTTATCCCTTGTGAAAATTCTACTATGATATACCTCGTAATTATCATTAATTTGAAAACTGTTTAACCTATTTAAAACAATGGGAGTAAAGTGAAGCGGATCTTTCATTACAAATTGCTTCATAACCATACTTGCAGGCGAAATCAAGGTTTTGAAGTTGTTTCGTAATTTATTGTCAATTGATCTTTTATCCAATAGGCTATCGATTTTCAGATAGTCTTTTTCTTCCAGAAAAATCGGAAGGTTATTATAAAAAACATTATAAACTTCGTTCATAACCTGATCGGAAACCTGATAATTTATGTTCTTTATGAGGTCAGGTTGATACTTTTGAAGCATCACATTTAAATAATCAGCACACTCGATTAATTTCTGTGGATTGGTTTGAGTAGTATCTGCTAATGAGAAATTTATAACCAACTTGTCCATGAAGTTGATATTTTGAGATACTTCACTTATCCTTTGAATATTTTCGTCTGAAGGAAGCATTCGAGTAATGTCTTCTTCAAACTTGATTTTGGTTATTAAATAAGCCGAAAACCCAAAAATTAAGACGATTAATAGAATGGATGAAACTCTAAATTTTTGAAATAGATTATATATGGTAATAAAAATATTAGGCATTGCATTTAATTATTTCTGAACTGAACTGGCATATTCTTTATTCAATGTTGGATTTCTTCTAAATATTAGAAGCAAAATATAAGAAATAAATCCAAAAGTAATTGCTAACAATACACCAAAAACAAGGCTTCCTATAATGTACTGAATTAAATTGTCTTTCATAAGGTCAAACCTTATGTTAGAATCGAAGCTAAGAATTAGTTTGTTTGATTCAATAAAAAATCCTCCGGTCTTAAAACTTGCATACAAAATAAAAGGAATCATAGGAGGAATGCTAATATTTGAAGCAACAAGAACAAGCACTTTGTTTAATTTAAAAATATGGGCTAAAGCAAATGCAATTAACATTTGATAACCCCAAACCGGTGCAACTCCCATAAATAAACCCAACATAAGAGCCAAAGTAATTTTAAAATTAGGTTCTTTACTTTGAAGAATTTGATCGCGGTAAAATTCTTGTATATTCTTTTTATTAAGCTTTCTTACAAATGCAAAAGGTTTAGCTATTAATAGAGCGTAAATAACCAGAAAAGTGTTTAAAACACTGACTCTTGAAAAATCTCTGAATGGACGAAAATGCGAAACCCTGGTTTCTTTGGGTGCATAATAAATCTGAATGGGAACGTGTGTTACATCTATACCTTTCCAGGCAGCTCGGACGATTACTTCTATCTCAAATTCATATTTACGAGTGAAGAAATTCATCTTACTTAAAGGTTTCAATGGATATAACCTATAGCCGGATTGGGTGTCGGGCATTGAGATACCTGTCTCGAATTTAAACCAGAAATTTGAGAAACGATTTCCAAAACTGCTTTTTACAGGTATACCAGCCTGTTCCATATTTCGGTTGCCAATAATAATAGCATTCGGGTTATCATCAATAGCATCAATAAATTTGGGCAAATCTGAAGCAAAATGTTGACCATCAGAATCGATGGTTATGGCGTAGTCAAATCCATTTTTCCATGCATGTTTAAATCCGGTTCTTAGGGCAAATCCTTTTCCTTTGTTTTTTTGGTAGCTTATTACATCAACTTGCTTATTTTGGTTTATTAATTCAAGTGTATTATCAGTTGATCCATCGTTAACAACAATTACTTG
>PKTC01000525.1:0-6275 GCA_002869305.1 Marinilabiliales bacterium | reverse complement strand
TATACTCAAGAACATCCTTGATTACTTTCTCTATAGTTTGATGATTATTATAAGTTGGAATTATTACACAACACTTTTTCTCCCTAAACAATTCTTTGTATCTATCCGAAGTCATTCTTCCTGTTAGTTATTTTGGTTTAAAGTTACCTTTAAATTTGTAAAAAACCTGATCGTTAAAATGAGTAACACTATTCACCTTAATAAGGTTTTGCTCCTGGTCGTATTTTACTTTTAAATCAATCTGAAGACGACTATTTACTTCAGGATTAACAATAGCCATAAATTTGATATTATCTGCATAAACCAGTCTTAAATCTTTACCTTCGGATTTCTCCATTACTTCTTTTATAATTTGCGTTAAGCACACGCCAGGAACTATTGGATTTCCAGGAAAATGACCTTGATAAACTTCGTGGTTTTTATTTAAATCAACAATGGCCATTACATTTTCTTTATCGTTATTATCTAATTCTGCAAGGGTATAGAAGTTTTTTAAAAGCATTTTATTGGATCAGTTTAAGATTCATATTTAGTTTGATATTATGATGTTCCAGATTTATTTCACCCGGAATATCACCTTTGTATGCATGCAAACGTACTGATATTTTTTCAGAATTTTGTTTCCTGAAGCTCATGTTTACAATCTTTTGCGAATCTGTATCTTGAATGTAACTGTAATTAAGATTGCCTGAATTTAATTGCCAAACTGACTTATTTTGATCTTCAAGTTTATAGTTATAAATAGATTCAATTTTATTCTGCATTAAGAGCAAATTGAAATCGTTTTGCAAAGTATTTAGTATAACTTTTTTACTTAGATATTCTGCGCAGTATTCGACCTTTAAATCTCCATGATTCAATTCAAAATCAAAAATTTTTAATCCAAACTGAGTGGTTAAAGCAATACGATAAATGTTTTCATCTATTTTTTTAATGATTAGTAATCCACTTACGTTGTTCTTATAAAAGTTTATATCTGCTTTAAATATTAAAGCTTTTGAAGAATAGGGAAGAGCATAGGGAATATTCTTACTTTCAGACACATCCAATTCAGTTCTTGGAAGTTTTTTATAAGGAGCAGAGCAACTTCCAATTAATAAGACAAATATTAATAAGAATTTTCCCCCTTGGAGAAGGGGGACAGGGGGATTGACTATGTGTAAATTAATTAATCCCCCTAACCCCCTTTTAAATAAAGGGGGAATAATTATATTTATTCTTTTATTAAAGCTCAAATTTTGAATCGTTTATAATCTCGTTCAGTTTTCTGTTCTTAAAGTCAATACTTGTATAATCATCAGAACTCTCAATCATTTTAATTTTGGCCACTGAAATGCTAGATTTATCAATATAAATTTTTATCGTTTTAATCATACTTTTCATTTCAGATGATTTAGGATCAAGTTCCAATAAATATTGATTGGCATTTTCGAAATATTGGACATTAAATCGTTCGCTATCCTTAAAAAGATTTCCCTGAATAGTGCCGATCATCATATTATTGATTTCACTGAACATTTTATTAGATTCTGTATCGAAACTACTAATCTTTTCTTCGTCTTTAATAATTATATTTTTATCATTGAACACAATCATATATTCAAAAGGCTCAGAATATTCCCAACGAAGCTTGTTGGGGCTTTTAAAATAAAATTTTCCTTTCGAAACAATATTTTCAGTTAAAAAACTCAGATGTTTTTCTTGAATAAACTCACTTTGTATGCTCGTGGTGTTTTCAGTTAACCTGGATAAATCGCTCTTAACTTCTTCAATGTCCTTTACCTTATTAAATCCAGATTCTTGCGCGTTTAGAAAAGCAACAAAAATTAACATACTCGCAAATGTGCTTAATATCCTATTCATACGCTTTAATATTTAGTAATTCGTCCAAGGGAACAATTTTATAATTTTCTGAATGAGCATATTCTAAAAACAATTTTAAGATTTCTGTAATATGATCACGGTTATCGTGAAAAAGAATCACATCGCCAAACGATAATTTTTTCTTTATTCTTTTAAAAGTTTTTTCAGCGTTGCTCATTGTATCAAAAGATCGAATACTCAAACCAATTGTAATAAAGTTAAAATCCTTGATAGCTTTTCTTAACGATGGATTTGTAACTCCATAAGGTGGTCGAAATAATTTAGTTTTTTTACCAATAGTGTCAAAAATGAGACCATTTGTTTTTTCAATCTCTAATTTCATCTTCTGAGATGGATATAAATCGAACCATCGCTCATGCGACCATGTGTGATTTCCTATTAAATGACCCCGAGAATCAATTGATTTCAATATCTCTTTATTCTTTTCAATTTGGTTTCCGATGCAAAAAAAAGTAGCCTTAACATTAAAACTTTCTAGTAATTCTAAAACCTCAGGAGTTGTTTCGTGATTTGGTCCATCGTCAAACGTAATAGTGATCTTTTTTTCAGTAGTTTGCGATTTGCAATAGGTTTTAATATATGCTTGAGAGCAAATATTTGCAGAGCAATATATTAAATGACTTAAAAACAGGATAGAGAAGAAAACAAAAAATATCCCTTTCCATGGAAGAAAGAGATAAACCAGGATTAAAACAATGATATACAGAACAAATGTAGTTCTTGGTTTGATCATTGAGTTAATAAAAATATTGAGTGATCAACTTCTCTAAAATGATTATATACCAATACATTTCTGATTGGCTTTTCAGTAAAGTTTTCTTTTCTGAAACGAGCAACTTCTGGTACTTTCTGATGCTTAATGGTATTTGCAGCAAACCATAAAGCAAATGATCCAACCGTGTGATAATCACCAGACAAATGCTTAAAATAAGCGTAATTAGTATTAAAGTAATTATCAGCTAGATGCGTGTAAATATCATCTGTGTCAATATTACCATTTAAGCCTAAAACAACTAAATCAATTTCTTCTTTTTTTAGATTATTCTTTGCTAAGAATTCATCCAGTTTAGCCTCAATTTCTTGATTGTTTTCCGGTTTATATACAGTCTTAATATCTTTTATTTTAGCATAGGTGTTTTCATCTTTTTCCCCTGTTAAAGTAAAAAATGCAACACTTTCGCCAACAATTGTTCCTTGGGTTTTATGATCTAAAAGCTCAAGACTTTTTATTGTTTCATTCTTAACCCAGCGTGTTTTTTTAACAATAGAATGATGTTCTTTCGTAATTTCATCGAAACCACCTACTAAAACATTATCAGCGTCTTTGTTCTCAACCAAAAGCATTCCATCTAAGAGAGCACTCTCAAATGAAAATCCTCTATGAGAATATGTATTATTGTATTTAAAACATTTTAAAGCAATGGCAACTTGTCCACTTATAGTATTGTGTGTTGATTGAATAAAAGCAGTAGGAGCAAGCAATTCTTCATTGTGATCTAGAACCTGATTTAGAAATTTTTCAGTATCACCCACTAAGCCTAGACCGGTTCCTGTAATAATTGCGCCAGGATTTTCAACTCCAGCATCTTTCAAACATATTTTAGAAGCACTGATTCCCATTTTGATCAACTTACTCATTCTTCGAAGTTGAATAGGGTTAATGAATTCTTTGTAATTAGGCTCTAAGCTTAAAAGAAAATCAGATTCGTGATTAACTACATCATCAAGAAATACCTTACTATCTTCAGTGTATTGAGGTGAAATGTTACCAATACCTTTTATATAAACTTCCATACTAATATCTTGAGAAAATTAATGCTGAATTATTACCACCAAAACCAAATGAGTTTGATAAAATATGGTCTACCTTAACATCTTCTATTATTTCAGTAACAGGTTTGAATTTTAACTCTTTCATTTGCTCCTTAAAATTCAGATTTGGAAAAATCATATTGTGCTGAATTGAAAGTATCGAAATAACTGCTTCAACACCACCAGCAGCACTAGTTGTATGACCTGTGTATGATTTTGTTGAACTTACTTTAGGAATATTATCTCCAAATAATGTTTCAATGGCTCTTCCTTCTGATAAATCATTGTTATCGGTTCCGGTGCCATGAGCATTAATATAATCTATATCTGCAGGTTTAAGTCCACTTCTGTCCAGAGCTTCTTTCATGGCAGCATAAGCACCTTTTCCTTCTGGTGTTGATGCCGTTTGATGGAATGCTTCGCATGAATTACCATAACCAGTTAATTCAGCAAGAACTTTTTTTCCTGATTTTTTAACCAGTTCTTCAGATTCAAGAACAAGAAATGCAGCACCTTCACCGAGATTTAATCCTTGTCGGTTCTCATCAAAGGGTTTACATGGTTCACGATCTAAAATCATCAAGGTATTAAATCCATTCATATGATACTTCGTGAGTGATTCAATACCCCCGGCTACCACACGATATAAAAGACCATTCTTTATCATTCTGGCACCTAATATCATTGAGTTAGCTGCAGATGAACAAGCTGTACTGGTTGTAGAAACAAAATCTTTAACTCCAATGTAATCGGCAATGCGCTCAGTACTATCTCCGCAATCGTGAGATTCAATATATTCAATATGATTTGTTGTCTCTAAAAGATCCTTATAATAAAGTTCGCTTTTATCCATCCCACCTACGGTAGTTCCAGAAATCAAACCGGTTTTATATTCCTTAATATCACTAATCTGAGCATTTTTAACAGCCTCATCAGCAGCTATAATACCAATTAAAGTTGAACGTGTATATGGCTCTCCTTTTGGTAATCCAGCTTTTTCGATTAGCTCTTCTTCTGATAATTTAACTTCGGAAACAGGAATAACCCCCTTGTGATTTGTTTTAAGATATTTAATTTCAGCTACTCCTGATTTTTTATCTTTAAGCGACTGAAGGGTCTCTTCAACATTATTCCCAATACCTGATATAATTCCGATCCCTGTTACAAAAATCCTCTGTGACATCTACAAACCCCTTTTGAAGTATTTTATTTCTTTTTTTCTTCGATATATTCTGCAATTGTTCTAATAGAATAAAAGATTTTTTTTCCATCTTTTGGATCTTCAATCTTAATTCCATATTGTTTTTCTAACAATACAATTAATTCTAATGCATCAATTGAATCAAGTCCTAATCCATCTCCAAAAAGAGGTGCATCCGTATCTATATCATCTGGTTCAATATCTTCTAAATTTAAAACCTCAATTACTTGTTCTTTAATCTTTAATAATAACTCTTCCATTTCTATTTACTTAATTAATCGATTTATGATTTCGGGTTTAAAACTAATACTATCTTTTTTATTTTCCTTATTTTTTTCAACTAAAAACATCATTGCACTATAATCACCATCAACATAATCAGCCCAACCAGTTACACATGCATCTAACTTACCAGAACCTAACAGTTCGTTTACATAATAAGTTACAAATTCAGGATCAAATTGTTTTGAAATAAAACAGGTGCTTTCTCCTTGAAATTTGTTACGAATACAAATTTCTCCAATCATTACATTGGGCAAGGTGTATACAAAAACGGCTGGACTTGGGAAATAGTTTGATTTATCCTTAATGGTGTTGTTGTATTTAGTATCAGTATCTATAGATGAATGCGAATTTTGTAATATAACACCAACTTTATTTGGATCAATATCATTCAGATGCTCATTTCCCTTTAATATAATCTCGGAGGCCACAAAAGCAACTTTACAAAGGTTATCCATTTTAAAATACTTTGGATATTTAATATCATAATGTTTATAAATGGATTTCATGAATGTTCCAAACTCACTTTTGTCAGAATCTAGAAATTCTGTTGTTCCATTTACCCTAACTTCGTGTGGTTTTATAATACAATATTTTGTTATAATATTTTCCATAATAATCGATTAATCAGCATTAAGTTCTGAAAAATAAACTGCCGCATTACTTCCTCCAAAACCAGATGCTGTTTTTAAGAAATTATTGATTTCTTTCTCTTCAAAGTTTTGAATAATATTTAAAGGTTCACTTACGCCATGCTCTGAATAACCTATCGATTGAATTAAACAGTTTTGCTTAATGGAATGAATGCCCGCAATGCTTTCAATAATACCTGCAGCGCCTAATGTATGACCCCAATAGCCTTTGAGACTATTAACAGGTACATGATTTAATTTGGCCAAGTTAATTGCTTTTGATTCCATCTCGTCGTTATAAGGAGTAGCAGTACCATGAGCTGAGATATAATCAATTTTCGTATCAGTTTTATCAGCTTGTTCAAATGCATTTCTAATTGCAAAGTACAGACCATCTCCATTTCGTGAAGGTCCCGAAATGTGATTAGCATCATTAGAATTTGAGCCTCCTCTGAAAATAACCG
>PKTC01000486.1 GCA_002869305.1 Marinilabiliales bacterium | reverse complement strand
GTATACTTCCTCAATTGATTCTAAAACTTCTCTTACAGCTTGCAAATACTCAGATTCTCCTGGATGTTTTTGCTCTAACTGAAGCATTAATTTATCTACGTTCATTTTTTAATATATTTTATTGATGAATACTAGAAATTTTATTTTCAAAAAATGTTCGGCAAATGTATATCTTAATATTTAATTTATACAATAAAAATATCATCAGAAAATATGATATTAAACACATTTTGAGGACTATTTTATAGGCAATTTTATGTAACTATTTTCTATTTTGGTTAAAATCTAAGTTATCCGAATATTTAACTCTTAAGCGAACTGGTTAAGAGACTGTTCAAGCATTTTTAAATGCTTTTGTGAGAGTGCACTAATACTTATTGGCGGATAATTTGCGCTGCCTTTTTTTGTTCTAATTCTTAATATTAGATTTTGTTTATAACCGAAGAATAATTTTTCAAATTTAAATCCGACAAAATCCAGTTTACTAATATTTATCGCTTTTTTATCGTTGTCGAATGTTCTCATGGAAACAAACCTAAACATAAGATATTCAGAATCATCTCTATACGAAAAGTAGCTGAAATTTAAATAATAAGTAATTATATTATATACAATGTATAAAAAGCTAAATAATATGGCTAATATAGCTTTGAATCTATCTTGAAACAATCCAGAAAAAAACAATACAGCCATTAATGTCACATAAAGCAACACAAGTATATACCTTCTTTTATTAAGTTTTATTATAATATTTCGATTATCAAAAATCATAGTTTTTCCAAAAAGGAGTATAAAGATAATTAACTTTCTCTTCTATACATAATTATTTATTATTAGAGAGGCTTAATGCCTAAGATGCTCTAATGTAAAATTATATTTTGTACTTTTAAACTTCTAAATTATGTTTTAAATGCAAATACAAACCAATTTCTCTACAATATATATTACTACAGATATTCAGAAAGTATTAGGTAAGATTTTAAATGAAAATCAACAGAATAAAACATTTATATTAGTAGATGAGAATACCAAGAAGCATTGTCTACCCTTAATTGAACCATTAGTTCAATCAATGGATTACACGATGATTGAAATTAATAGTGGAGAAAACTATAAAAGTATTTCTACCTTAGAAAAAGTTTGGAGCATTCTTGCTGAAACAGGTGCAGATCGAAATTCCTTATTGGTAAACCTTGGAGGCGGAATCATTAGTGATTTAGGAGGTTTTGCCGGCTCAACCTTTAAGCGTGGAATGAAATTTATAAATATTCCAACTACCTTATTATCGCAAGTAGATGCTTCTGTAGGGGGAAAAACAGGAATTAATTTTTTAGGTCTAAAAAATGAAATTGGAGTTTTTAATCACCCTAAACATGTTTTTATAGATAGCCGCTTTAACCGTACATTAGACAAACGGAACATTTTATCAGGCTGGGCTGAAATGTTAAAACATGCATTAATATCTGATGAAAAAGATTGGGAAAAAATTATCTTGCATGATATAAAAACAATTGGGTTTAAAGAGCTCAATCAATTAATTGCTCGATCTATACACATTAAAAATCATTTTGTGGAGCAAGATCCAAGAGAAAAGGGAATCCGCAAAGCATTAAACTTTGGGCACACTATGGGCCATGCATTCGAAAGTCTTTTTATGAATACTCAGAATGAAATCTTACATGGAGAAGCTGTTGCTCATGGAATGATTTGCGAATTATTTTTGTCGAATATGCATTGCGGCTTTTCTATAGAGAAAATGGGAAAGATTGTAAAATATATCATGGGGCTTTATTCTAAACTAAAAATAGAAATAATAGAGTTTGATAAAATATTTGATTTAATAGGACACGATAAAAAGAATGAAGGGCATAAGCTGAATTTTACTTTACTTGAAGATTTAGGCAAAATAAAAGTAAATGTTAATTGCTCTAAAGATGATATTATTAAAACTTTAAATTGGTATACCTCGCTTTAAAATGAATTTAAAAATTACCTCTCCCAATAAAGAAATCAAAAGCTTTATGTCATTACCTGCTTCGAAGAGCATATCGAACAGAGCGCTGATAATTAAGGCATTATGCGAAAAAAAATTTAAGATTAAAAATCTATCAGAAAGTAATGATACCAAGGTTCTAACTTTAGCTTTGAAAGATCTTTCGAAGCAAAGCTTTAACATTGGTGCAGCAGGAACAGCCATGCGGTTCTTGACGGCTTTCTTTGCCATCACTCCTGGTGAGAGAATTTTAACTGGAAGCGAAAGAATGAAAAAGCGGCCTATTTTTGAATTGGTTAATATATTGAATGATTTAGGAGCAAATATTGAATATGCTGAAAAAGAAGGTTTCCCTCCATTAACAATTAATGGTCAAAATCTAACTTCAAAACCGGTAAAGATTAAGGGGAATATTAGTAGCCAATATATAAGTGCATTGTTAATGATCGCTCCTCATTTAAATAAGAAGTTTGAGTTAGAAATTGAGGGCAAGATTCTTTCAAAAGATTACATCTGGATGACTATTCATCTTATGCGAGAATTTGGAATTAACATTGAATGGAACCAAAATAAGATTCTTGTTGAAAAGGGGACGTATCAACACAAAGAGCTAATCGTTGAAGGAGATTGGTCATCAGCATCATATTGGTTCGAGATTATTTCACTCTGCAATGATTCGATGATTGAATTAACTGGACTTAAGAAAAATAGCTTACAAGGAGATTCGGTATTACCCAAATTATTCAAAGATATTGGAGTGAATTCAGCATTTACAAATTTTGGTGTTAGAATTAAAAACGTAGCAACAAGCTGTAAGTTCTTTGAATATGACTTTACGGATTGTCCTGATTTAGCACAAACCATAGCTGTAACCCTAGTAGCTAAAAACATTCCTTTTAAATTAACAGGATTAGATAATCTTTCGATTAAAGAAACCGATCGAATTAAAGCCTTGGTAACCGAATTTGAGAAATTAGGAATTCATTTGAATTCAAACAAAACTGCAATATTTTGGGATGGAGATGAATCAGTCAAGGCTCCTGAAAACCACATTGTAAAAACATATGAAGATCATAGAATGGCTTTAGCATTTGCTCCACTTTCAATTATTACTAAGGAATTAGAAATTGAAAATCCGGATGTTGTTGCAAAAAGTTATCCTGATTACTGGAAAAATTTAGAGCGTGTTGGATTTAAAACCAGATACAAATAAATAATGGATTGAATTAACTCTTATTTGTTAAAAAAGGCTTTTATTCTTTTTATTCCCTCATCAATCTCACCTTTTTGATGTGTAATATTAAATCTCACATAGTTTGTAGCACTAGGAGAGAAATGTTCGCCGGGAATAACAGCCACTTTTTGTTCGTCATATAAATCAATCGCAAATTTAAATCCATCATTATACTTTGCAGGCAACTTGGCCCAAACAAAATAACCTCCATTTGTTTCTGGAATTTCGAATCCTAGTTTTTGTAGTTCTTTGGCTAAATGATTGAACGATTCTCTTAATTTATTTCGTAAATCTGAAACATATTCTTTTCCAAAATTAAATTTCGTTAAATACTCAACAATTGCCTGTTGCAGAACTGAAGGAGCACAAAGTCCTGTATAATCATGAATAGATTTAATCTTCTGCATATGGTCTTGATGCGCGATTAAATATCCGATTCGCCAACCTGTAATAGAAAATAATTTTGAAAAACTGTTTGTATAAAATAAATTCGAATTGAACTGGTTTAAAGGAAGGTAAGGAGCCTTATCAAAATACAGCTCTCTATAAACTGCATCTATTACAATAAAAAGATTTTGTTTTTTACATAATGCCATAAGGGTATTCATCTCTTCTTTTGACCAGATTTTTCCATAAGGATTTCCTGGAGATCCTAAAAAGATAACTCTTACATTTTTCTCTATACACTTTTTCTCAAGCTCTTTAAAATTTACTGAAGAATCATTTTCAAATCCAAATGATACAAAACCCGTATTAAAAATCCCAGGTAAAAATTTATAACTTTCATAAACCGGATCAAAAGCCAAAGCCGAAAATGGTTTCGGGATCATTTTATTAAAATATGTATAAAGTAAGGAAAGTGCTTCTGTTCCACCCTGAGTTATTAATATATCATCAGTGCAGAATGGAAATTCGTTTTGATATTTTTGTAGTAACAAATCAAGTAATTCATTATTACCATTTCCTGGAGCGTACTGATGAAAACTTTGATTAGATATTTCACTTAAAATACTGGTTAGTTCTTTGGGTGGTTCAAAACCTGGAATACCTTGCGCTAAATTAATGCCACCGTACATCTTTACTTTATTGCTCATAAAACTAATGTACGAACCATGTGGTTTTTGATATTTATTCTGCATTTCTCTTCTTTTTCTTTCCACATTCATTATCAATATTACCTCTGGAAAGTCCAAATTTCTCCTTTTCTATATTTCCCTTTGGTTCTACATGCACAAGAACATCATATACATTTTCAACTTTTTCCTTTATACTTTTTTCTACTTTTTTTGCCATATGATGTCCATCATCAATAGATAAATTTCCATCCATTTCAATATCCAAAGCTACCGTAAACATGTTGGAATGCTTTCTAATTCGAACACGATGAGGATTAACAGCACCAACTTCTTCAACAGCATCAAAAATCTTGTAATATAGTTCAGGATTATCAGATCCATCCATTAATTCTCTGCTACTCTCCATAAATATCTCAAATCCGGCTTTCATTATCCACACACTAACAGCCATTGCAGTTAAAAGATCAAGAATAGGCAGATGCAAAATATGTGTAAATAACAATCCGATTAATACCGATGCAGAAATTAAGATATCATTTCGCATGTTCTTTGCATTGGCTATCAGCATATTGCTTTCAATCTTCTTTCCAATTCTAAATTGATAAAAAGCTAAACCAGCTTTTGATAAGATTGAAAAGATTGTTACGTATATTGCCAATAAAGTTGGTAATTCGTGTGGTTCCTTTTTAACTAAACTTATTAAGGTCGACAAGAACAATTGAGCGCCTGCAAAAAAGATTACAAAACTAAGCGCTTTGGTTGCCACAGCCTCTGCCCTTGAATAACCATAAGGATATCTAAAGTTTGGTGGTTTATTCATAATTCGTGCTGCAACCATTGTAATTACATAAGTTAGAATATCAGTAGCCGTATCTATTCCATCTCCAATTACAGCTAAACTGCCAGAAATAAATCCAATTACAATTTTTGCTGTAGCTAATATAGTATTACCGATGATTCCAACCCAGGAAGCTTTTCTAATGTATAAATTTCGATTTTTTTGATCAAAGATTGACATATAACAAAGTTAGAATAAATATTATTTAACAAACAACTGCAAAAAGAAATTCCGGCTCAAAGGCCGGAATGACAATATAATTTTCTTAATTAATCAAGTTTTAACACCGCAAGGAATGCCTGTTGCGGAACTTCTACATTTCCAACCTGACGCATTCGTTTTTTACCTTTCTTCTGTTTTTCCAACAGCTTCCGTTTACGTGTAATATCACCACCATAACATTTGGCAGTAACATCCTTACGAACATCTTTTACTGTTTCACGCGCAATTATTTTTGCTCCAATTGCAGCTTGTATAGCAATATCAAATTGCTGGCGTGGTATAAGCTCCTTTAGTTTTTCACACATTCGGCGACCAAAATTATATGCATTATCTCTATGTATCAAAGTAGATAATGCATCAACCATTTCGCCATTTAATAAAATATCTAAGCGAGCCAGACTTGCTCTTGCATAACCTGTCTGATGATAATCAAAAGAAGCATACCCCCTCGAAATACTTTTTAATTTATCGTAAAAGTCGAAAACTATTTCAGCCAAGGGCATTTCAAATGACAATTCAACACGTTCGTTATGCAAGTATATCTTGTTTTTTAATTCTCCCCGCTTGTCGATACATAACTTCATAACCTGACCAACGTAATCAGTCTTTGAAATAATCTGTGCCCGAATATAAGGTTCTTCAATATAATCTAACTGCGTAACGTCTGGTAATCCCGATGGATTATGAACCTCGGTCATTACTCCTTTGGTTGTATATGCTTTATACGATACGTTTGGAACAGTTGTAATTACATCCATATCAAACTCACGATCTAATCGTTCCTGAATAATTTCCATGTGCAGTAATCCAAGAAATCCACATCGGAATCCAAACCCAAGTGCTGCAGAAGATTCAGGTTCAAATGTTAGCGAAGCGTCATTTAATTGAAGTCTTTCCATTGCCTCTCTCAAATCTTCATAATCATCCGCATCTACCGGATAAATGCC
>PKTC01000261.1 GCA_002869305.1 Marinilabiliales bacterium | reverse complement strand
GTTTATTCAGCATTAGCCCGTGGTATGGGAGCACCAAAAAAGAATCCTGAAAACTTTTACGAAATTCTTCAATATATATGGTGGACTTTAGACAAATCCTTAGATAAAGAAATGATCGAAGCAAGTGCTTTAACTACTGCAATTGCATGCGCAAAAGCAGGTTCAACTTTTGTAATAGATCACCATGCATCGCCAAATTTTATAAATGGTTCATTGGCTATTATTGCTAAAGCTTTTGATAAAGTTGGTGTTAGTCATTTGTTATGCTACGAGATTACTGATCGAGACGGAGTAGAAAAAGCGGAACAAGGATTGGCTGAAACTGAACATTATCTGAAATCCAATCAGGGTTTAGTTGGTTTACATGCTTCATTTACAGTAAACGATGAGATCATGCGCCGATCAGTTAATCTTATGAATAAATTAAATTCTGGAATCCATATTCATGTAGCTGAAGATTTGTATGATCAAAGGCATTGTCATGATCATTATGATAAACGTGTTGTTGAAAGATTAAATGATTTTGGAGTCTTAAACTCATCCAAAACCATCTTAGGACATTGCTTACATATCAATAATAAAGAGCGAGAAATACTTAAGAAATCGAAAGCTTTTGTTGTCCAGAATATGGAAAGTAACCTGAATAATAAAGTTGGTTATTTTAATGCCAAAGATTTGGGGAATCGAATTATGCTTGGAACAGATGGAATGCACAGCGATATGTTGCAAAGCGCCAAAGCTGCCTTCTTTGTTGGACAAGGTTTTGATTCAATCGGATTTGATACAGCTTATGAACGTTTCCGTAAAGTTCATGACTACATTTCTACCAACAAGTTTGAAGGTGATGGAGAAAATAACCTGGTAATTCTAGATTACGACTCTCCTACCACAATCCATCAGAATAATTTTTTAGGTCATTTTATTTTTGGAATTAATACCAATCATGTAAATGATGTCATCTCTAATGGAAAAATCATTGTTAAAGACAGAAAGGTTCTGGCTGTGAACGAGGAGGAAATCCTGAAATTCTCAAGAGAACAATCAATCCGTCTTTGGAAGAAAATGCAAGAATAGTTACAAGTTAAAAGTTTAAGGTTAAAAGTTTTAATCAACCAAGTAAACCTGTAACTTTGAACCTTCAACTTTAAACTAATCTTATGGAAATAAATATACTTCAATGGATTGGATATGCTGCATCAGTCATTATAGCTCTTTCCATGACAATGAACTCCATTGTAAAATTCAGATGGATTAATCTTATCGGTGCAATTACTTTTTCCATTTATGGATTCTTTATAGGAGCATTACCTGTTGGCTTTCTAAATGGATTTATCGTTTGTGTCGATATTTATTATCTATTTAAGATTTACTCCAAAAAGGAAACCTTTGAAACACTTGAAGTTAGAGCTGACAATAAATATCTTCTTCGTTTTTTAGAATTTCACCACAAAGAAATACAACGTTTTTTTCCAGGATTTTCATATAGGCCTGAAATGAATACAATAAGTTTTTTTGTGTTAAGAAATACGGCAGTTGCAGGTCTATTCCTTGCACATAGAGAAAATGATAATGTACTTAAGGTTGGACTTGATTATGTGATTCCTGAATACCGTGATTTTAAAAATGGACGCTTTATTTATATGCGACTCCGAAAGTATTTTATTGAGAACGGTTTTGATCTTGTAATGGCATCAGGTAATAGTGAAAAATATACCAAATACCTCAAGAAACTAGGATTCTCAAAAGATTCAGAGGGAATGTTCGTTAAAGTTTTGGATAAAACAAAACTGTAAAAAATGTCATTATGAGCCAGTCGAAGAATAGACAATTTCAGAATAAATCATATTTCGACAAGCTCAATATGACATCAACTTTTTCCAAAAGAATTTGTACATTTACGTATGAACATTTTAATTAAGAATGGTACCATTATTACCTCCCGAAATGCTTTTAATTCTGATATTTATATTTCAGATGGTAGAATAGCTCAAATAGCAAATTCAATAAATGTTTTAGAAAAAATTGATAGAACCATTGATGCTAAAGGGCGATTCATATTTCCTGGTGGAATTGATCCACATGTTCATATGCATTTACCTACCACCGCCGGTTTTTCATCAGATAACTTTGAAACAGGAAGTAAAGCTGCACTTATTGGTGGTACAACCACCCTACTCGATTTCGTGACCCCACAAAAAGGCCAATCCTTAATTGATGCATTCATTGATAGAAAATCTGATGCTGACAAATCACTTTGTGATTATTCTTTGCATGTAAGCCCTGTTGAGTGGACAAATCAAACAGAAAATGAAATCAAAGATTGTATTGAATCAGGGATTACCTCTTTTAAAGTATATATGGCTTATAAAAATAGCATAGGTTTAGAAGATGAAGACATTTTTAAAGTAATGAAACTAGTTGGTGAACATGGAGGAGTGGTTACCCTGCATTGTGAAAATGGCGATGAAATAGAGAACCTAAGAAATGACTTGTCGCAAAATGGTAATTTAAGTCCTGAATTTCATCCTGTTTCACGTCCTAATCATACTGAAGCCGGAGCTATTCAAATGGCCATAGAAATGGCTAAATTGACTAAATGTCCCATTTATATTGTACATACATCAACGAGCGATTCTATTCAATATATTGAAAAAGCTCAAAAGGAAGGATATCAGGTTTATTCTGAAACCTGTCCTCAATATTTATTGTTAGATGATTCAAAATATCAAGGTGATTTTGCGAGTGCATGCAAATATGTTCTGAGTCCGCCATTGAGGAAATTTGAAGATCAACATGATTTATGGAATGCAATTAGTAAAGGTGTAATTAAAACGATTGGGACTGATCACTGTCCTTTTAATTTAGAACAGAAAAAAGCAGGCATTGAAGACTTTAGAAAAATCCCTAACGGTGCAGGTGGAGTAGAACATAGAATGAAACTGTTATTCACATTTGGAGTCCTTCAGAATAGAATTTCTTATAACCAATTTGTTGATATTACATCAACGCAGGCAGCAAAAATATTTGGATTGTACCCTCAAAAAGGAGAATTGGCTGTTGGTTCTGATGCCGATTTAATAATTTGGAATCCTAAAACTGAAAATACAATCTCCATTGAAAACCATCATCAAAATTGTGATTTAGAAATTTACGCAGGTTTTGAAACGATTGGAGAACCTGAAATTGTTATTGCTAATGGTGAAATTAAGGTTGAAAATGGAATGTTAGTCTCTGAAAGTAAAGGTAGATTTTTGAAGAGAACAATTTAGAGATGTCGTTCCGGGCTTGACCCGGAATCTATTAATAAATAAAGATTCCCGCGAATGAGGGAATGACAGATCATCTTTCAATAATTATTATCCCTTCCCCATGTTTACAATATCCTTAACTTCCAGCACTTTTTTATCATACTCCTTCAGAGCAACATTAATCATAGCTAATCCAAGTTCACGCAAGGATGATACGTAGTTTGGAAATAGAAACCTAAAAACCGGAAGTAATGGTTTCATTACTTTATATGCAGTATAAGTATTTTTTAATCCCTTGGTTGGAGTTATAACTCCTGGACGAAATGCATAGCCCGCTTTTATTGGAAGGTTAATTATATCGTTTTCCGTTTTACCTTTTACTCTAGCCCACATGATTTTACCTTTCTCGCTGGAATCTGTTCCTACTCCTGAAACATATGTGATAGTTATGTCTGGATTCAATTCTGCAAGCGGTTTAGCTAATGCCATGGTTAAATCATAAGTTAGGAATTTGAATTTTTCCTCTTTCATGCCAACAGAAGAAACTCCCATACAAAGAAATGCTGCATTATATCCTTCCAACTCTTTCTCGATCGAACTAAAATCTGAGAAATCTTTATGTATGATTTCTTTCAGTTTTGAGTGTTGCACTCCACATGAACGTCTGTTGATAACTAAAACAGACTCAACTTCAGGATGGTTAAGGCATTCGTGTAGAACACCTTCACCAACCATTCCTGTTGATCCCGTTATGATTGCTTTAATTTTCATAATTTAGTTTTTACACAAGTTACAATATTTCTCTTTTATGCAACTTCCTGCATTTTGCGAACCTGCTTTAATAACATTTTTGTAGGTGTAAATGGCACAAAAGACATCATCATTTTCTGTGCGAAGGTTAAACCCGAAATCTTATTCAGTTCACCCTTCATCATGGAATTGTAACCCTCTTCGGCAACTCTTCTTGCACTAGATGTACTATCAAACATACTTGTCTTATCCATTCCCGAAATCCTTCCAAATTCAGTTTCTGTAGCTCCTGGCAATAGGGCTGTAACGGTAACATTCGTATCGTGTAATTCTTCCGCCACAGCATTACTAAATGAGGTTACATATGCTTTGGTTGCAAAATATACCGCTTGCAATGGTCCTGGGATTAAGCTGGCTGTAGACGATACGTTAAGAATTCGTCCACTATTTCTTTTAACAAAATCAGGTAAAAACAATCTGGTTAAGGAAGTTAAAGCCATAACATTCAAATTTATCATTGCTTCATCTTTTATCCAGTCTCGTTCATGAAACTTTCCTAATCCACCGAAACCGGCATTGTTTATTAAATACTCTACTTCTATTCCCAACTGCTTAACCTCGTTGTAAATCTCTAGTGGTGCTCCGCTATTAGTTAAATCTTTGACAATAATTATTACTTGTACTCCATATTTACTTTCCAATTCTGTTTTTAGCAATTCCAGTTCTTCCTTACGACGCGCAACAACTATTAAATCACTTTTCTGTTCTGCATGAATGAATGCTAATTCTTTTCCAATCCCACTGGATGCTCCTGTTATTAATGCAACTTTTTTCATATTTATCTTATTTTAAATTTATTATTTTATTGATTGACTAATCACTCTGTTATTAAAGTAAATTTTTTATTCCTTCCTGAACATTCTATAAAATGAATTAAAGGCTGTATTCATAAATTCCGTGCTATGATATTTCTCCGGATTCATAACCAAATACTGAATGATTCCAAAGAGTTGCTGTGTTGCCATAATGTAGACCAGATCAACAGGCACGTTTTCTATTTCATTTTTTTCGATTCCTTCCTTAATTAGATTTATATATACTTCCTTTATTATATCAACTTCTTCTTGTGTATTAGTTGTAATATAGGGTGAATACATATATTGTTGAATGAAAAATATCTTCTGCGGATTGATCATTGCCCAATGAATGGATTTAGACCATAAATACTCCATTTTTAATTGTAAAGATTCTATTTTTTCAATTCCTGTAACAGATTCATCAACCATTTCATTTTTAACATGTAAATACAAATTATTTACCAAGTCTTCTTTTGTCTTGAAATAATGGAATAACGTTCCATTGGCCACTCCTGCTACTTTTGCTATCTCACTGGTTGGAGTACCATGAAAACCTTTTGTGGTAAATAATTGTAATGCTGCTTCGAATATTTTATCTACTTTTTCCATAATTTGATTGACTAATCACTCTACAAATTTAAATAAATATTATTATCCCACAAATTATTTATTAAAATAACTGTCGACCATTTGCTCTAATCTAAATAAAGAATCGTATATCAATACTGTACTATCAGCATTTAAAAGGTCGAGTATAAATAAAAAAGGTAGACTAAAAGTCCACCCTTTTTCTATCTCTTTTTAGGATTTTATCCAAAATTTCTGATGGATTTTCAAATTTATTCGTGAACATCATGGCCGCAATAATGTATGGCTTAAAGCCGGCTTCCAAATATGTTCTTATTCTGTACTTTTCGAATACTTCAGCATTTACTTCACCTTGCTTACATGAAACTCCCGTAATATCTGCCGGCAAACAGTGCATATACAAGGCATCTTGATTCTTAGTCAATTTCATTTTTGTTTCATCGTATTCCCAATTCTTAAATTTAGCATTGTTTGCTAAACAAGTTTGCTCCAATGCTTTTAATCCTTCCTTATCTGCATTTTTCAACAACTCAGTTCTCTGCTGCATAATATGGAAAGGAGCCCAACTCTTTGGATAAACTATATCAGCATTTTTCATGGCATCTTCCATGGAATGCGAAATATTAAAAGAACCCCCACTCCATTCAGTATTATTTTTAGCAATATCAACTATTTCAGGAATTAAATCGTATCCTTCCGGATAAGCTAATTCGATGTTCATACCATATCGTGACATTAATGCTATAATACCCTGTGGAACGGATAGTGGCTTGCCATAGCTAGGTGAATAAGCCCAACTCATGACAATCTTTTTTCCTTTAAGATTTTCTAATGAGCCAAATTCATTCTGTAAATGCATTAAATCGGCCATGGATTGCGTTGGATGATCCATATCGCATTGTAGGTTTAC
>PKTC01000498.1 GCA_002869305.1 Marinilabiliales bacterium | reverse complement strand
GAAGAAGAAACTGAGTCAGGAGAGACAGAAGCTCAGATTGAAACAACAGAAGATACCATAACAACATCAGGAGTATTTCAGGTTCCTGAAAGAATTGATTTTAGCTTAATTTCAAAATTGGATAGAATATTATATGATAAAATGGAAATCACCAATTTAAATGGAACCTTTATTGTAAAGGATGAAAAAGTTGTGATGGATAATTTAAACATGAATATACTTGATGGAATGCTAGGAGTTAATGGTGAATATAATACGCAAATAGTCGAGAAACCAACTGTAGCTATGGGACTAGATATTCAGCAAATTGAGATTGAATCAGCTTTAAATTCATTCAGTATGTTAGAAACCATGGCTCCCATATTAAAAAGTTGTAAAGGTAAGGTGTCCATTAAGTTCGATTATACAAGCTTGTTGGATTCAGACATGAGCCCTGTGTTAAATTCAATCGATGGATACGGAAAACTGCAATCAAAAAAGATTCAGGTTGTAGATTCAAAAACTCTTAATCAGTTAACGGAATTATTAAAACTCGGAAATGATTTTAGCAATGAGTTCAAAGATATCAATATAAGCTTTTCTGTCAAAGATGGACGAATCTATGTTGAACCATTCGATATTAATATGGCTGATATTAAAATGACGGTAGGGGGATCTCATGGAATAGATCAAACCTTAAATTATGATTTGGATTTAATTGTTACCCGCAAGTATTTTGGTTCAGCAGCAAATAATGCATTGTATGGTTTGTTAAAGCAAGCTGCAGAAAAAGGTGTAAACGTAAATGTTTCAGAAACAATTAAGGTAAAAGCAAAAGTTGGAGGAACATCAACTGATCCCAAAATTACGTTAAATTACAAAGAGGATTCTGGAGGAGCTAAAGAAAGTTTAAAAGAAGAGCTTAAGGAAAAAGTTAAAGAGGAAGTTATTGATGAAGGGAAAGAAGAATTAGAAGCTCAGGCAAAGAAAATAATTGATGATGCCGAAAAAGAAGCTGCCAAAATAAAGAAGGATGCACGCGAAGCTGCCGATAAAGTGTTGGAAGAAGGAAATAAGCAAGCAGATGATTTAGTAAAAAAGGCTTCAAAAGAAGGCATGTTGGCAAAAATAGCTGCAGAAAAAACCGCTGATGAGCTGAAAAAGGAAGCTCAAAAGAAAGCAGATAAAATAATCATAGAAGCTGATGTGAAAGCCGATGATATTGTAGCTAAGGCTAGGGTTAAGGCTGAGAATATTAAAAAAGATTAATAGCATGCAAAAATATGGCATAAAAAAACCTTCCAGAATATGGAAGGTTTTTTTTATATAAAATATGTTAGAATCTCTTTTCTTTAATCCTTGCTTTTTTACCTGTTAAATTACGTAAGTAGAATATTCTTGCTCTTCTAACTCTACCTCTTTTGTTAATTTCAACTTCTTCAATAAATGGAGAATTTACAGGAAATATTCTTTCAACTCCAACACCACTTGACATCTTTCGAACTGTAAAAGTTTCGTTTTGTCCAAATCCTCTTCTTTGAAGAACTACTCCTCTATAATTTTGGATTCTTTCCTTGTTACCTTCTTTAATTTTATAATGTACAGTAACAGTATCGCCGGCTTTAAATTCAGGAAACTCCTTTTTTACAGCGAATTCATTTTCAACAACTTTCATTAAATCCATCCTGATATACTATTTTAAAAATTTTCTTATTCGTTTTTAACAGAGCGCAATATTACAAATATTTTTTGATAACTAATAATTTTTTGATCTAAAAATGAAACACTTTTGGATTTTTTTTGAGAATGAAGTTATTGGCGAAGAGTATTTGAATGATGAGATTTCAGTTTTATTCTTAAGTCACTAAAAAAGCCAAAGTATCACTTTGGCTCAAAACTCCTAAATCGCTATTTTAATCAATGGGAAAATACACTTTGGTTTCCCACTTGCTCTGGTCCGGTTCTTTCATTGGATCAGTAATATACATTTCAAATGGAGATCCTGTTATCTCTATGCTGTTTTCCTCAATATATTTTTGAAGCACATCGTAGGTTAATCTCACCGAATTATAGTGTCCAAAATGTGATGCCATAATGGTTTTACCTGCTGGTATTTCAACATATTTAATAAGATCATTTCCATCCAGTTTTTTACTTACAGGCAAACCACACTCAAGCATAGTATAACCTTCCTCTTCGTAAGGATGATAAACTGCAAAAGGGAATCCAGCAATTTCTTCATTATTTTCTTTAAGATAAATCATTAAAGATGAATACATATCAATCATCTTACTACTTAAACGGTCCATGGAACATTTTTCCTTTATGGTTATTCCTGCAATACCTTCGAATTGCACTTCAGAAATTTCTCCGGTTTTCCCATTTAGTATTGGCATACTTTCAACGAGAGACTTAAAATTGTTTAAACCTCTTTCGAAAGATGGAGCCATCATTTTATCCATAAAAAGGCCCATCCATTTTTCAATAGGATAAGATAAAGATCCTGCAAATGCCCAGGTGGTTTTTGTTCCATTCTCTGTTTCAAAGAAAGTCCAAATAACATCAGATTTTGAGCTACGTGGGGCTATAAATTCTATTTCTGATTTTATTTTCTCGTTTGGAATAAATTCTTTGATCGTAATTATACCTTCACCAATAATTTCACCTTTCCAAGAATAGCCGGAACCAATAATTTCTGGTGTCATGGTAACATTCATTTCTACATCGGGTTCCATCTCAATCCATGGATCCCATTTTGCTCTCTTCGACATATCAACCGCTGTTTGGAAAACCATGTCAACAGGTCTTTCAATTTCTATATTTCTTTCAACATGAAAAGTAGATGGTAAAAACAAAGGAATAATTAAGAATAATGCAATGATTGATGCGAATACAATACCTAACCATTTTAAGAATTTCATAGTTTGTTTTTTTAAGATTTGTATCAAATTTACATATAAATGAATCAAAAATCCAGTATAATTAAAAACAAAATAAGAATCCCTAGTGTTCAGGGATTCTTCTATATATGTGTTGTAAAATGATGTTTCTAAGGTGCAGTTTAGTGGCCTTCTTCTCCTTTTACTTTAAATTTATCACCAGTTTCTTGAATAATAAACTTGTACCACTCTTCACCATAGCCTGGCTGTTCAACAGAGGGAGTTACGTATTTATAATTTTCAGGTACAGGTCTTGCTTCTTTAATATTACCATCCATAAATTTGGTAAATAAATGGCCATAAAGCTTTTTCCACGTTTTTACCGTGTGATTTGCTCTATCAATAGAATAGCTAGTAATAAACTCAATTGCTTGTTCTGGGTTTATTTTGTATATTTCTGCAGCAGCTTTGTCAATACCTTTAACCTCCGCAATATATCCAAGCTCTAAATTACTTTGTACTTTTTGAATATCGGGAATCATTTCAGCATAACGAGTATAAGCGAAATTTGAAACTTGATTAAATACCCAAAATGCAGCGTTATCGCTAAATTCCATTATTGAACCATTACCAACAGCATATGTTTCAGGAACCTCAGTCATTCCACAATACATCGGATTATATACGGTTGAATAAGTATCATCAACACCAAACCAAATGATTCCACCAATTGGATCTGGTAACCAATTACGACTTTGAGTCACAAAAGAGAAACCAGTTTGCTGAGTCGAAATAGCTCTTTCATTGAAATAAGTTTCATCGCCAACTTTCCATGTTAAAGGTCTCCAGCGAACAATTGAATGGTATGGACCTGCTCCAACATCTTTTGCCATATCCATCGGGGTTCCTTGATAATAATCACGCATCATACCCATTACATCATCAACAGATAACTTTTTATCAGGTTTCACCCATAACGGCATTCTATTTTCTAGGTTTTCACCCATTGCGTAATCTTCGTATTTTTCCATTCCGGAAGCCACTCTGTTGAATCCTGCATAAACACGAGCTTCGCAGAAACGAGCACCACCAAAATCAAGAGGAGCATAAACATCAGAAAAACTGAATTCTTTATCTTTTCCATCAAAATAACCCATTTCACGAGCAAATGAAATTACGTCAGGTGCATGATATGTAGTTTGATTAGGATCGTTAAAATTATTCTCTTTTTGAAAAGGGAAAGTTGTAATTCTTGCATGGTTTGCATGTCCCGAAATGTAACCGTCAGGAATTTGACGAGCAACCCAAACAGCACCTGTAATGCCATGACCTTTTCCAATTAATTCTAGAATCCATACTTCATTAGGATCAGAAATTGAAAATGATTCTCCGGAGCTAGCATATCCGTATTTCTTAACCAAATTGGTCATAATTTTGATTGCCTCACGTGCGGTTCTTGCTCTTTGTAATGCAAGATAAATCAAACTACCATAATCAACAATACCGGTAGAATCTAGCAGCTCAGATCTGCCACCATAAGTTGTTTCTCCAATAGCAACCTGATTTTCATTGATATTACCAATAACATTATAAGTGTGTTCTACCTGTTCAATTTCTCCTAAATATTTTCCAGAGTCCCAGTCATATACCTTTAGCATTGTACCTTTTGGATAATCTGCTGCTGGCCAATGATACAATTCGCCATACAATACATGCGCATCTGCTGCATAAGTAATCATTGTTGATCCATCAGCTGATGCTCCCTTTGTTATTAAGAAGTTTGTACAAGCATAGCTTGTATTTATCAGAAGAACTGATAATAGAGTTAACGTGATAGTAATTAGTGTTTTTTTCATAGTTAATTTATTTGATTTTTGTTTTATTAAAACTGAATTTGACAAAAATAGAAAAATATTTTATGTAAAAAAGTGAATGTGTTTTACATCATTAATTCAACTATCTTTTTTCGGTCATCATCCGAAAATTCATGAACCATTCCATTGATTTTAGTCTTTAACATTTGTTCTTTGATTTCTTCAATTTGGTTTTTTGCAATGTTAATCTCCTATAACCTAATTGGGGAATCTATGGACTTAAAGAATTTCTCAAGGTTTTCGATCGTATCATTAACGGAGCTTGTTCCAAAAAGCTGCTTACCTAATTTGGTAATTCTTTCCGGAATTCTGTCTTTATGAAGTTTCAACCATGCAGGATAAACAATAGATAAAGTTGCTCCATGCGGAGTATCATATAGATAAGAAATGTTATGTCCAATATCATGAACTCCCCAATCGCCGCTTTTTCTTCCGTAGTTTGTTAATCCATTGAGCGCTGTTGTTGCCGCCCACATAATATTTGCACGATATTCATAATTCTGTGGTTCTTTTAAAAGCATTGGGCCATATTCCATAGCTTCTTTTATGATTACCTCAACAAAGCGGTCTGATAATGAGGCTTCTCCTTCTCCAAAATAAGCTTCCAGAGCATGCGCGATTAAATCTACAACACCATAAGCTGTATAATCTTTCGGAACCGTAAACGTGAATTCCGGGTCAAGGAATGAATGCTTTGGATAGTTTAGGGAAGAAACATATCCAATTTTTTCATCGGTTTCATGATTTTGTAAAACTGCAGCGCCATTCATTTCTGTTCCAGTTGCAGCCAATGTTAAAACTGCTATTAACGGGATGGTCGTTTGCGGTTTAAATTTATATTTCATAATGGCCCATGAATCCGTATTGTTTGCAATAGCTAAAGCTGTTATTTTTGCAGAATCAATTACACTACCACCACCAACAGCAACTATAACATCAACATTATTAAGTTTTCCTAGTTGAGCAGCTTCAGATACATCATCAACTAGTGGGTTTGATTTAATTCCGCTAAATTCGAATATTTCTGCATTTACCGAGTGTAGTTGTTTTACAATTTTTTCGTAAATTCCATTTCGTTGCACGGATCCTTTTCCATAAAGTAGTAAAACTTTTTTCCCAAATTCTAGTACGGTTTCTCCAAGTTTATCCGTTACACCTTTACCAAAATGAAGTTTTGTTGGGTTGTATGCTGTAAAATTTTCCATTGTTAGATATGTTTATCAATAAAAAAGCAATGCTAAAATACAATAGCCTGTTCCAAGGAACAAAATTATAGACAAAATTAAAATGAAATAGTTTAACGAATAATTACCTAAGGATTATACATAAGGCCAGTAGATGAGTCCTTACTTGCTCCCGTAACGCTTGCTAGACAATTAACTTGACTCGTTAATTTAAGTATTCCTAGCAACGCAAAAATCAAAGCTTCCTTGTATTCAATAATTTCTTTATCTTGAATGATGATTTCTGATTTTGTTTTTTGTTTAATCAAATTAATCAATAGTTTATTGTATGCTCCACCTCCGGTTAGGAGTGTTTTTGAGGTTTTTTTTGATTCAATTGCTTTAGAGATTTGAAAAGCAATGTGTTCATACACGGTTTTTAGTTGATTATGTATATTAATATTGTATTGATTCAAAACCGGTATAAATATCTGTT
>PKTC01000085.1 GCA_002869305.1 Marinilabiliales bacterium | reverse complement strand
TAAAGCAGAAGCTATGTTAAAAACGCTAAGTTAAATGGAAAAAGATTTTCTTACCTACATAGAATCAGTTAAGCTTTGCAAAAAATCAGATCGCATTCTTCTAGGAATTAGCGGTGGAATTGATTCTATATGCATGTTTCATTTATTTAGAATGTTGAATTATCCAATTGGCATAGCCCATTGTAATTTTCAGCTTAGAGGTACCGAATCAGATGAAGATGAAATTTTTGTAAAGAACCTTGCAAATGAATTTGATATTCCTTTTTTCTCAGTTAAGTTCAACACAAAAGAAGTTGCCAAAGAAGAAGGTATATCGATTCAAATGGCTGCTCGTGACTTGCGTTACGATTGGTTTGAAGAACTTAAACAAAAATATGATTACGACTATATTGCCATTGCTCATAATCAAAACGACGTGGTCGAAACATTTCTAATTAATCTTACCAGAGGATCAGGTATTAAAGGTTTAACTGGAATTAAACCCAAGTTAAATAGTATAATTAGACCCCTTTTATTTGCTTCACGTCAACAGTTATTAGATTTTCTTGAGATAAACAATTTTGAATATCATGAAGATTCTTCCAATCAATCAACTAAATATAGCCGTAATTTAATCAGGCACGAAATAGTTCCTTTGTTTGAAAAATTAAATCCAAAATTTCAGGAAACTCTTATTGAAAATATTAGTAAGCTAAGGGATACAGAACTTATTTATAAAAACGAAGTTAAACGAGTTCACCAATCAATAATAACTGAAAACAAAGACAAGAAATTAATAAATATTGAAGAGCTTAAGAATTTATATCCAATTTCAGCATATTTATTTGAACTCTTAAGACCATATGGATTTACTAGCTCTCAGGTTACTGATATAGTTAAATCAATTGATGGTGTTTCTGGCAAGCAGTTTTATAGTTCTACTCATAGGTTAATTAAAGACAGATCTGATCTTATTATTGAAGAGAATACTGCCGTAAAAATACAATCAATTTATATAGATCATAATCAAGATTCCATAGAATTTCCTCTTAAACTCGAATTCAATCAATGTGATGTTAATGAGGATTTTGAGATTAGGAAAGATCGAAATATAGGACAATTTGATTTTGATAAATTAGAATTCCCTTTGGTACTGCGAAAATGGCAAAGTGGTGATTATTTTATGCCTTTGGGGATGAGTAACTTAAAAAAAGTAAGCGATTTCTTCATTGATCAAAAATTGTCTATAACTGAAAAAGAGAGTGCTTGGATTTTAGAAAGTAAAAATAAAATTGTTTGGATAATTGGTCATCGAATTGATGAGCGTTTTAAAATAACCAATTTTTCTAAAACGGCTTATGAAATAGATATGTCAAAATAACCTTAGCTCAATTATTTTAATCAAATTAAAATTTTATTAACAACTAATAATTCATTCTTTTTTATAACTTTAGCTTCCCATTTAGGCAAGATCTAATATAAAGTTTACGTTTTAAATTAAACCCTTGCTGTATAGTTGACGTTGAAGGTAATATAATTTACTTGTATGGACGAGAACCAAAATTTTATTGAATCAGATTTTTTAGACCTATTACCTGAAATAGTTTTTGAAATTGATACTAATTTAAAAGTTAAAGTTTTAAACCGAACTTGTGAAAAGATATTAGGATACTCCAAAAATGAACTTATTGATAAAACAATTACTTTAAAGGATCTTATTGTTCCTGACGATCTAGAGAGAATAAAAAAGAGCTTGCAAGTTAATTTTAATGGGAATCATTCTACTGGAAATAGTTATCGTGTTTATAAAAAAAACAGAGAAATTATTGCATTAGAAGTATACAATAGTCATATTAAAAAGAATGGTAAAACGATAGGTCTTAGATGTATAGCTATTGATATTACCGAAAAAGAAAAACGACATCAAGAACTTACTTCTCAGGAAAAACATTTTCGCACCATTTTTCAAAATTTCCCTTTACCTTATCAATCACTTGACAAAGATGGAATAATAGTAGATGTTAATCCACTATGGGAAGAAATCCTTGGATACTCAAGAAATGAGGTTATAGGAAAAAAATTTAATAGTATTCTATCAGTAGAAAATCAAGATAAATTTGACCTTGCATTTGATAAATTTAAAGAAAATGGTATAATTCGTGATATTCATTTTGATATTAGAAAAAGAGATGGAAAGATCGTTTATGTGAGCTATCATGGAAAAGTGGAATACTCGCCAGATCATGAAATTATTCGCACGCACTGTGTTTTTAGTGATATAACATTACAAAAAAAGGCGGAAAAAACTTTAATCAATTCTGAGAATCGACTAAGAGAACTTAACGCGACAAAAGATAAGTTCTTTTCGATAATAGCACACGACTTAAAGAATCCGTTCAACGATTTAATGGGTTTTACGCAACTCCTTGCTCTTAACATTGAAAAATATGATAAAGCAAAGATTGAGCAATTCGCTCATATTATTCATCAAAGTTCGAAATTAGCCTATAATCTTCTCGAGAACTTACTGGACTGGTCTAGAGCACAATCCGGGACTCTTAAATTTAAACCCGAAAAAATATCAATAGATAAATTAATCCATGAGAATATTAGCTTACTTGAATCAACAGCAAGAAATAAAAATATTAAAATATACTCAGAAGTAGATCAACATGTTTATGCTTTTGCCGATAAAAACATGGTAAAAACCATAATCAGAAATCTAATTTCAAATGCAATAAAATATACAAACCAAGGTGGTCATATTAATGTCAGAAGCAAGTGTGGAAAGGGATGTGAAATAAGTGTTTCGGATACTGGTATTGGTATTAGCCATGAAAATATTGATAAGATTTTTAAAATAGATGAGAGCTTTAGTACGGTAGGCACTGAAAGAGAAAAAGGAACCGGTTTAGGTCTTATACTTTGTAAAGAATTTGTTGAAAAGAATGGTGGAAAATTGTGGGTAAAAAGTGAACCAAATATTGGAAGTACCTTTATGTTTACCCTTCCTCTTCCTGAACCTGAATTCTAATACGAATAAAAGATGAATGCCTTTTAACTTTTATTAGTTTTCAGCTTGATAGTTCTTATCTAATTCATGTACTCATTAAAAATCTTCTAAAATCTACAAATACTTTTTACTATCCTAGCTGACTTGATATATTTTCTACATTTCAAATTTTTATAGCCCAGTTTTTATTTAAAACATCTTAATTGATTTAATTTTGGCTTTATTTTTGTTTATCCGATAATCTATCAACAATAGTTAAAAAATGAAACCTACCTATAAGCCATATTTCATTAAATCAGCACTTGCACTAATCATATCAATATGTATATCATCATGTGCTAATTTAAAAGTTATTGAAAAAAGTACTCCTAAAAAACCTTCATGGCTATACGGAATTGAGAAAGATTATTTGATAGGTGAAGGTACCGGCAGTGATTATAACGAAGCAAAATATAACGCTCTTCAAATGATCAAAGAGAAAATAGTATCTTCTGTTGCTCAAAACATTACATTTGAACAAAAGCTTGAAGTAAATGAAACTCGATATAAAAGAGCAATTGAATTTTTAGAAGAGTACACCGCCAAAACTACTAGTAAAACAGGAAATGCTGCTTACTTGCAAGGAATATCGCTAAGCAAAGCCACCGATTATTATTGGGAAAAACAACGGGAAAACAGAGTTGAAAAAGTATTCTATTACATTAAATATCCATTCACTGAATCAGACATTCAAGTTTTGATAGAAGAGTGGGAGGTACAAGAAAATCTGCTAAGTGAAAGGCTGGACACATTAAAATATAATAAAAATGGTCATGAGAGCATAGAATCAATCATTCGGGAGATTGATGAATTGCAATATCTGTCTGACTTTTTTGTTGATCAAAGAAAATCAGTTGCGGAAATTTCAATTAACAATTTAAAAAACAAATTGAATGCTATTCAGCTTATTCCAACTCTTGACACGTTAGGTGCTTATAATTACATTCTTCGTCTGGGTAATGATACAATAAAAACTACGCAGTTACCCATTGTAAAATCAAATTGTGCAAAAATTACTGATATTAGGGCAGAAAATGAGTTAGGATTCATAACATATAGTTTTACCGAATGCTCAGTTGAGGATGAAAACTATTTGGAAATTACATATCCATATAAAGAATTGAAGATTGTTCATTCGGTGCCATTTGATGTGAGTAGTAAGAAAATATCTATTGAAAACAATTCTGATGTAAGTTTCTCATCGGTAAAGAAAAATTCATTTAAAAAAGATCACATTGTAAAATGTCATTTTACCATTAATTCGAAATCACCTGTTGCATTTAGAATAGATAAGATTGAATTTGTGCCGCAAGTGTGCAAAGGAAATTGCAATCGATATTACAATTATAAAAGCTTACCAATAGTCATTATAGAAAATATTAACCAGGAGTTTCTTGGCAAGGGAAATCATAGTTTTGAAGTAATTGCTATTATACCTAAATCGCAAACAAATAAATGGTCTTCCTCCATGGTTGAATCAAAGAAAATATCCGGAAAAATTTATTATAGTTCAAAACTTACCAACGAAAGAAAGATTTGTGAGTTTTCGGATTTGGAATATAATACTGGTTGGTAAATTTTAGCAGCTAATCTTTGCACACATGAATAAATAATCAATTCTAACTGTTTTATCTTTCCGCTAAATTTGTACAAGTATTTAAGTTTAATGATTTCTTGATTAAAGTTAAGAATTACAAATTAATTTTTTTCTATTTTCCCGCCCTCAAAACCCAATCAATACAAACTATTAAATAAGACCCTTACTAGCAATGAGATTCAAAGCAAGCTTAAGAAATAAAATGTTAATTTCAATACTATTAACATCATCTATTATTTATGTGATCATAATTTCCATTTTTATTAATAATTTCAGAACGTATTCTTACAATTCAGCCATTGAACAAATTAACTTAAAAGTACAGGAAAGTTCAACAAAAATAGGAAAAGCACTAAATTATGATATGGGAATTGTTAAAGGATTAGCTTATTCCATGCAACAAACCAATTTAGATGGCAAATTACGTGATACAACTTTTAATAACTCATTAAAACAAACTTTAGAAAAAAACGACTATCTGCTATCTGTTTGGCGTAGCTTTGAATTATCAAAAACGGATAAAAACTGGCTAAATAAAACCGGAAGGGTTAACACAACTTACTACAGAAAAGAAAGTGGTGCAATAACTCGGGATATAGAAAAATTGTATGTGAATGGTATTCAAAAAATTACAGGATATCATAAAACTATGAAATCCAAAAAAGAATCTATCCTTGAGCCATACTTTTCATATTTTAATAACAAAGGTTCTATCCTAAATACTTCTATTACAGTCCCTGTTTTTAGCAATTATGAGCCGATTGGACTAGTGGGAGTTGATGTTGAACTTACCATGGTTCAAGAATTAATCAACGAAATAAAACCATTCAAAACAGGATATGCTTTTTTCTTATCAAACGATGCTGTTTACGTATCTCATCCTGATCCAGATGAAACTATTGGGCAAACTTTTGCCTCTGTAAATCCAGCAGAAGATCTGGAATATGATATATCCAATAAAATTAAAAATGGAGAAATCATAAGTTTCAAAACAACTCATAGTGAAACTAACGAAGAGCTATATGTGATTTTTCAGCCCGTTTATATAGGTCATACAGAAACTCCCTGGTCCTTAGGAATTTTAGTTCCAACTAATCAAATGATGAAATCTGCCAACAAAACGACAAAGATAATTATCGTGATAAGCCTTTTAGGACTTATTGTTATTGCATTAATAATTTTTTATATGATCCATAGGATTGTAAACCAACTAAGTAGTAGCGTAAAACTTGCTAAAAAAATAAGTTTAGGAGATTTAACTACAAATATTAGTGTTGAATCAAAAGACGAATTAGGGTTGTTAGCTTCTGATTTAAATAAATTAGCTAACAATCTCAGAAATATAGTGGAAGAAGTAGATTCCGGTTCTAACAGTATTGCTATTACCAGTAAACAGTTAAGTAGCAGCTCACAATTATTATCACAAGGATCAAGTAATCAAGCTGCTTCTACCGAAGAAGTTTCTTCATCTATGGAACAAATGTTAGCCAATATTCAACAATCTAAAGATAATTCACAACAAACTGAAAAGATTGCCACAGCTGCAACAGAAGGAATAAAAGAAATTTCAAAAGCTGCTGAAGAAAGTAAAAATTGGGTAACCAACATTTCTGATAAAATTCAAATTATCAATGATATTGCATTTCAAACCAATATATTAGCTTTAAATGCGGCTGTTGAAGCAGCAAGAGCTGGTGAACATGGAAAGGGATTTGCTGTGGTGGCTTCAGAAGTTAGAAAACTAGCCGAAAGAAGTAAAATTGCCGCAGATGAGATCGTTAGTATTGCACAAAAAAGCTCTCAAAGTACAGAAATTGTTTCGAATTTAATGAATAGAAT
>PKTC01000494.1 GCA_002869305.1 Marinilabiliales bacterium | reverse complement strand
GTAACCGCGAGCTCAATTTGGGAAGGAACAGCAAGCACAAAATTACTTTTGCGGGTAGCCATGTTTTGTGTATGGAAATGCAGTACCCTTTTATTATTGTATTTCAATTACTTGACTTCTTTAATTATTCTTCTTAAATTTCTTCTTTCTTTCCTTTTGGAACGTAATCATTTGTAATTCGGGATGGAGCTGTAAGCTTTTAATTAAAATTATTCTATAAACAATAGAAGAATGAGTAATGAAAAAGGAGACAAGCATTTATTCTAATATTAATTAATACCCGAAATTATGCGTACCATTGAACTAGATGCGCGATCTTTTATTGCATCACCCGAAGAAAAGAAATTTATTCTGCTCCGCAGTGAAACAGCAGATGATGAAACCTATCTTACCGATTTTGCAATCCCTAAAATTAAAAACAGAGACAATGCCAATAACATTCCAGGTGTTTGGGGTACATTAGGCTATCGGGATAACTCACCTATTGATTGGACAGGTAAATTGGAATGCTCAAATGAGGGGAACAATGATTTCAAGGAAGGTACTACCGTAAATGAAGAAGTCTATCTCTTAAAACATATGTACCCCGATCTCAGGTTAAGCGGTGAAATAAAGGAAAAGGTAATTAACTTAAATCAACTTGAGATTCCTTTGCCGGAGGTTTTTAGCCTTGAAGAAATTCCACAGCTCAGGCTGGACATATTCCTGGGCAAAGATGAAGGTGCACTGGCTTTTTACCAGTTGAATCAAGAAAATAACGAAGAAGCCGAACACGAATTCATTTTACCTCAGGCTACTGTCGATCATAAAACAGACAACAGGGATCGGTTGAAATACTATTTTAATGTGATTCCAACCAAAGGTATAGAAGAAGTTCAGGATATTCCGGGTCGATACAAGCTCTCATCAAAAATAAATGACAAGGATTTTATCGTTAAAGTACTCCTGTTTAAAAGAACATTTACTACAAAAAAGAAGAAAAGCAAGGTGCTTGCTTCAAGTTCAGAAATAGTTAATTTGGTTGAGGAGAAGTTGGCAACATATCCGGATGGACTGCTGGTAAAAGATCATATCTTAAAGATCTTTAATACCGCCAAAAAAAACTTTGTAAGGGCACAACCGGGATCTATCGATAAAGCAAAAAAAACACTTTTACTTCTGCATGGAACTTTTGCGAGTACCAAAGGATCATTTAAAGAGGTATATTCCTGGATAAGTACACTCATAGGAGAGCATAAGTATGAACAGGTCATTGCCTTTGATCACCCTACACTGTTTTACGATGCTGAAATGAATATTAATGTCTTATTTGAAAAATTAAAGGCCGTTGGGCTGGAAAAATTCGACAAGGAGGTAGACCTGATAGGTACCAGTCAGGGAGGATTGCTTGCGCAGTACCTGGCAAACATGAAACAGGACAGCATAAAAGTGGGTAAAGTAGCGCTGGTAGCCTCGGCGAACGGAGTAGATTATTTAACATTTGGCCAGAATGTGGCAACAGGATTAAAATTATTCAGGAAAGTGATGATGAAGCTGGGATATGCACCGGCTGCTCTAATTTCTGCCTTGTTTCAGCATTCCGTTGATTGGGTCATAAGCCAACCCGGCTTAGCGGTTATGACACCAGGAGACAAACGCTTAACCGATATTATCTATCAAAAGCCCAATTTATCGAAAACACGTTATTTGCCTGTTGCAGGAAATTATCATGCAACGGGTTGGTTTAAGAAGAAACTGGAATTTGGTATAGATGCCATTCTTGATGAAGAAAACGACTGGGTAGTGGGTACCAAAAACCAGTTTAAAGCTCCGGGCGAATATGTTGCTTTGGAAGCCTATAATCCCGGCAAATTCAGGGAGTTTATGATTAATGATGCCATTCATGGATCCTTAATTGAAAAAGATGAAGCACAGGATATGATCGAACATTTCTTTTTTCATACAGACCTTGGTTCTATTGATATGAAGCATAAGAATGTGTTGGATCGGTTTGACGCACACCTTCACTTATTTGGAAGAAATGTAATTACCGGTAGAATTATCTTATTGCTTTTGGGTGATCTACTGGACTACTTCAAGAAGGATGATCCTTCGGAAATGCTCGATCCGATCAGCTTGCGCGAAGAAGAAGAAGGTGGTGGCAAGCTGTCCAGGGTAATAAGGAACATCTTCAAATATTTTCTTTTTAATAAAGGAGCGCATCAAATGTTGCACGATATCGAGGAGGAATATTATGATATTAAATCTGGCACCTATAGATATGTTCTCTTGATGTTCGATCTGGAGATGACATTCCGCAATAAATATGATGATGACAATTCGCAGGAAATCATTTCAAAACATATGGATGATTTTAAAGAGGAACATGATAAGTTCTTGGATAGCATTTCAAATGCCGTTGATCAGTTTGAGAAAAAGGGTAAAAAGATATTCAAAGGAAGTAAAGTGGTGAACGAGGATTCTGTAAAAATACTGAAGTATGCTAAAACCATTTTAAAAGGATTGAAGTTGGTAGATGAGAATGTATCGGGCGATACAAAAGACTCATTTGAAAAGCAGCTGGAAGAGATGCGTCAGTTAAAGCTTATTTACGGAGCCGATATGTTTCCATTTTTAGCTACCGATCCAAGAAGATCGGGAATGGGTAAATACATTGAAGAACTTGTTGGCCCGGGTAAAACATTTCATGGCATCAAAATTTATACACCCAATGGCTATTCTCCAACCGATCCGCACTTATTTGATCCTGATGTATCCTTTGTTGGCGGAACCTGCTTGTATCAATGGTGCATTGATCATAACATTGCGATCATGGCTCATAATTCCGATGCCGGTTTTGCAACTTTTACCGACAGGCTTCAGGTAAACGGTGATGTTTGTATTCAGGAACCGGGAGATGACTGCACGTACAAATTAGAATATCTCGACAAGAAATACATTGATTTTGAATACAACCTTAAAAAGGGAGGTTTCGGGAAAGCGGTCCAGGAAAGAGCTCGCAGGTTAAATCATCCTTGTATCTGGAAAAAGGTTTTAACCAGGTATCCTGATCTTAAAATATGTTTTGCTCATTTTGGCGGAGGAAGCGAAAAGTGGCAGGACGAGATTGCAGAGCTGGTAAAGAATTTTAAACATGTATATACCGACCTGTCTTGTCAGACCAATCTGGAAATGCTTGAAAAAATCAGTAAAAAATATTTCAAACAAAACAGTGCCGAAAATGAAAAAATGAGAAAAAAGATCATGTATGGCAGCGATTATTTCCTAAATATGTTACAGGGAATTAAGTTCGAAAATTATTACAAGCATTTTAGAGAAGCGTTTAGCGATGAGCAGTTAAAATATATGAGCATGGATGTGCCCAGGTCTTTTTTGGGAATTTAAATTCAGCTGCTTTATTACGAATATAAAACCGGGAAAAAGATGAAAAAACAATACTACTGGAAACTTTGGGATGCCGCGAATTACATTACCGGATTTGCGGCTACCCAGGCATTGGCTTTTGCTTTTATATTTATTTCAGGACCCGAAATGGTAGATCATATAAAATACTGGTACCAGCTTGCTGGCATGGCTTTCTTTATTGTGCTGGGTTGCATTATCTACTGCGGGGGTGTTTATAAAAGTATCCAATGGGCTCAAAAGATCATCATCAAAGAAGAAGAATTGGATCTCGAACTGGAGGAAAACCAATTTATTGTACACACCATGAAAAGATCTTCCTGGGGAAGAATCATCGCCATTATTTTCTTTACTGTTTTAGATTTGACCGTATTATACATTGTGGGTTCGCTAAATATTCATTCATAAACAAGCCATGAAAAATTCTAACAAATTTACCTACAGTCAGTTTAAAAGATTCGTGATGTCTTATAAAGAGATATGGTGGATCTTTCTATGCCTGATGACCTTCTTTTTCTCACTGATGTTTTTTATGAGCAGGGTAGATAACAATGTCGATCTGGAGGATAAACTCGACCGGTACAAACAGCATTTGCTGGTGCAAACCATTCAGGATACCGAACAGGCAGAAGTGAGTTCTGAATTTTACAAACCACTCATTAAACCCGCAGAGGGAATGTATTTTCATTCCAATCCCTCCTTGTTGGTATGGATCTTTGTTATTTCGGCATTTATGACCATATCGATTGGTTTAATGGTTCCGTATATCACCCGAATGCTTGAAACCATCCGAAGATCAAAAGTTTCTGCCCGGTATGTAGCAGTTGTTCTTATTAGCATCGTGGGCCTGGGATTGATCACCTTTTTTTTGCACGAAATCAATACCAGCTTTTTAACATTCCCTGTACAATATAAAACAGCAGCCAACTTGCTTTCAGATTTTGATATCCTTTTAAAAAATCCCGACCATACCATAAAGATAGCCATTGGTGTAATGTTCCTGGCTGCTTTCACCGGAATGGCAGGCTTGTTGATCCTAAACAAGGCCATTGATAACATCAAGTACGATACAGTAGCATTAAAATCAAATGTGGAACAAAGCCTCGATCAGTTCAACATGTTACGAATCGACCTTAAATTTTATTTATACACCTTGAGCCTTTTGGTGGCCGGATCCATATTAACAACCGGAATGCTGCGCGAATCAATTTTAACCGTGCTGCCCCGGGCCAATGATTTTTTATTTCCGATCGAATTTGTTTACCTGTATGGATTATCCTTTTCCTTGATCCTGATTATAGCTTATGTACCTATTTTCTCGAATTTAAAACGCAAAAGCCAACAAATTGTGCTGGGAATTGATGAACTATCCGATGCGTACGAGCCCCTGCAATTAAAATCTATTAAAGAACGATTATCGGTACAAACCACCATTTTCGACAACATCAAAGTGGTGATTAGTTTGCTGGCTCCCTTAATTACCAGCTTTTTACCTAATTTTATGTAAAAGATAAGTTCCTTAAGCCGGGTTTTGTTGGGTACATATTTTGATCCTATTTTCAACGATACTGAAGTTTACAATATAGTCGAATATTTAAGTAAAATAAACAATTCTGCCAACAAGCGACCAGCATTCTAGCTGTTTTTTATATACAGTAAAAAAAGCTAAAAACGCTTAACTTACGTCAAGAGTATTTTGATTTCTAAATCGTATTTTCATGCAATGAATAATTAAAGACCAAAAAGTCTTAATTTATTTAAAATGAATGTTTTGTAAAGTTGTTTAATATTCTTAATTTCACACTCAACACTGTCCGCCTGCTATTCTAAAAGCAGCTAAGAACGTACATGATGGAATCTGAAATGGAGCATTAATAACTTAATACTAAAGGTAAATTATGTCAAATTATCCATATGAAATTCTTGAAAAATTATATCCTCATCAAAAAAAGGCAATTGATGCTATAGATAAATATATCGCTAACTACAATAACGATAAAGACAAATCAAGTGGATTAATAGTTATGCCTCCAGGAAGTGGGAAGTCAATTGTAACAAAAGCAATAGCAGCGTATAATAAATATTCAAATGGCGTACTAATTTTAACAAACAGAAAAATCTTATCGGATTATTATAAACAGTTATTTTTGAAAGATGAAATAATACAATTTAACACCTCATTTGCAGTCAAATCCTTACAAGAAATAACTTTAAGAGAAAGTGAATACGAGAATCAAAGTAACCAGAAGCTAATAATTACTGGAACCATACAATATTTGCATAATGCACTAAAAAGAGATTATCAGATATATAAAGAGATTAATAATCGTATAAACAGTATTATAGACCTAGTAATTTTTGATGCAGAATTTAAGGATATTCCTGATAGTTGGTTAAATGTTCTTTCAAATTTATTTTGTCCAATAGTTTATATAAAATCCTATGTGCAAAGAAGCGATTTTAAGAAATTAAATGTGAAAGAAGAATATTCTTACATCTTGTCTTTAAAAGAGTTTTTCGAGGAACAAATGCAAGGGAAGATAAGAGTTGTGAAAAGAAAACATTTTAAGAAACCTGTTGAATTTGCTGAAGATATTTTAAAATTGATAAATTCAGGTGAGATTGATCTATCAGCTGATAAAAAACTTTTAATTAAATGTAATTCTTTTGATCAAATTATTGAAATTAAGGAGTATCTGCAATACAATACCCAGACTAAAGTTATAGGAATACATTCGAAATTCACGAATGAGAATTCAAATTACAATAATATTCCAAGAAATGAAGAATCTGGATTAATATGGATTTATCAATCAATGCTTAATGATTTAGATCGAACGGAATTTAAATACTTAGCAATTTTTCCTGAAGCAATAAGCAGGAGAGAACTTATTCAAAACACCTTTAATTTAGTTAGGGGTTTAAATAAAGATAAAACAATTGCGCACTTGTTTGACCATTCCGTAAAAGGAAATTATGGGGAAATTTGGGAAGATTATGTTAATTTCCAACAAGAAGAAGATTCAGGTTCAGTGAGCATTTCAGTTGAAGATGAACCGGAATATACATATAGCAACATTGT
>PKTC01000332.1 GCA_002869305.1 Marinilabiliales bacterium | reverse complement strand
GGAGTTTGATTCCTGTCATCCAGCGAACCAAACGATTGTATATTTTGCTGGGAAAACGTTTCGATATTGGATCATGGCGTTTCTTCTTCCATCCCGAAACCAAATCAAAACTATCCTTTTTTACCATTCTGTATAGCTCTGGAATTTCTTCTGGACTATCCTGTAAGTCTGCGTCCATTGTAATAACTACATCTCCCATTGTCTCCTGAAAACCGGTATGCAGTGCCGCGGATTTTCCATAATTTCGCTGAAACTTAATTCCCTTTATTTCTGGATATTTCTTCTTTAAATCATTCACTACTTGCAACGATTGATCTTTGCTACCATCATCAACCATCACCACCTCATATGAGAGTTTATTTTGGCCCATAACCTGTTCTATCCAGGCAAGTAATTCAGCTAAAGATTCTTCTTCGTTGTATAAAGGAACTACAATTGAAACATCCATTTTATTTAAAATTAAGAAAGCTTGTCAAAAATAAATAAATATTCTTAACAAGCTTTACCGAAAAGGTATAAATCTGTTTATTCTTCTATATCTTGCATGGCTTCCTGGTAAGGATCACCCTGTTTTTTAACAAAAATTGAAGTAATTAAAGAAATAATAAATCCCCAAAATGCACTTCCCAATAGCCCAATAATAACTATTAATGCCGGTTTCATCATTTTTTGTTGCATGGCCAAAGACATTTCTATTTGTTCATCAGAAAAGCCTTTATTTAATAATTGTTCTTCAGAATTAGCAAGTAGTTTAACAATATAATCTGGATCAATTACATTAATATGAATCATAAAATATATTGAGCTAATTATACCAGCTACTGCAATTATGATCATACTTATACCAAGGGATCTACCATAAGATATAAAACCATTCAGAGAGTTATCTCTGTATGATTTAGCCCCGTAGAATGCCATAGTAGCCATTAATAAGAAGCTAACATAGCCTAAAAATTTATTAAAACTTTGGTCAAATACATAAAGTATCACAGTATAAATTATAAGCAATAATCCTAAGATTGCTCCATACGTAAGACCAGCTTTCCAGATTGAATTTGATTTTTCTTCCATAATAATTTAGAGTTTATTTTTAGTAGTAAACAAATATAATGAGATTTTACAGAAATAAATATCGAATTATTTGAAAAGATTGCTGAAATTATTACTTTTGTGCCCCCGGGCAAGTCTTATACGACCAGCTCCTGTTGAACTCCCCCAGGACCGGAAGGTAGCAAGGGTAGACGGTTGTAGCGGTGCGATGTAAGTAGCTTGCCCGCTTTTTATTTCCTACGATTTACCTACTTCGATTTTCTATCATTCATTTAATAGCTATAGTCTTATCTTAATACATCTATAATTTAATTTAATGTTTTTTTCCCTTTGAAGATTGATGGTGTAATACTTGCTTTTTTACTTCCGTTTATGTATTTTGTAGCAAATTTAATATCAATGGGTTATAGAATTAATCTTACTTCAGAAGAGGAAACCGAACTCAAGCATCTTGTTAAGAAAAATCAAAACAAGCAGAATGTATTAAAACGTATTTATTGCATTTTATTAAAAAATGAAGGTCAGAAGAATGTTAACATAACCCAGTTATTAGGAATCCATGAAGATACTGTTGCAGATTGGACAAAAATTTATTTGCAAAAAGGTATTGACGGATTATTGAGATACAAGTATTCTGAGCGAAGAAAATCACAATTACACCCATATAAGGCAAGAATAAAAAGAATGGCATTAGCAAAAAGCGTTAAAACCATAGAACAATTGCAGCTTAAGGTAAAGAAGAATTTAGGGATTGAAATAGAATATAGTTGGTTTTACAGGTATTGCAGAAAGTATGGAATTTATAAAGTCTTAAAGGAAACCAGAAATGAATGATCTCAAAATCATATCGGGAGGACAAACGGGAGTTGATCAAGGAGCTTTGGATTTTGCCTTGGATCAAAATTTAAAATGCGGTGGTTATTGCCCAAAAGGCAGAAAGAGCGAAAAGGGAACTATTCCATACAGATATCCAGTTACAGAAATTGAGAGCGAAGAATATTTCGAAAGAACAAAAAGGAATATCGTTGAATCTGATGGAACACTTATTTTAAAGGATAAAATTGAAATACGAAATGGTGTGCTGGATACGGTAAACTTGTGTAAACAACTTTCAAAACCTTATAAAATAGTTAATATTGATACTTCTGAGCAGAATAAAGAAGTAATGAACTGGATATTTGAACTGGATATTCAGATACTAAATATTGCTGGAAATAGAGAAAGTGTCAATCCTGATATAAGACGTAAAGTGTACCTTTTTCTGATTAATTTATTCAAGGGATAACTAAAATTAAAGTTTGTTTTGATATTTTGAATTTTAATAATCGGAAATTTACTTTAATTTCGCAGCATAATTTGAGTATTCATTAAATCATTAAATCAAATCATGAAATTTTTTATCGATACAGCAAACCTCGACCAAATAAGAGAAGCACAAGATTTAGGTGTTTTGGATGGAGTAACAACAAATCCTTCCTTAATGGCAAAAGAAGGAATAAGTGGGCAAGAAAACATTATCAATCATTATAAGAAAATATGCGAAATTGTTGATGGAGATGTTAGTGCAGAAGTTATTTCAACAGATTTTGAAGGAATGATAAAAGAGGGCGAAGCACTTGCAGCTTTGCATCCTCAAATTGTTGTAAAAATACCTATGATTAAAGAGGGTATAAAAGCAATTAAATATTTAACCGAAAAAGGAATTAAAACAAATTGCACATTAGTGTTCTCTGCAGGTCAAGCTCTTTTGGCTGCTAAAGCTGGTGCAACTTATGTTTCTCCATTTATTGGAAGATTAGATGATATATCAACAGATGGTGTTGAGCTAATTGCTCAAATCGTCGAAATGTATAGTTATTATGGTTTTGAGACAGAAGTTTTAGCTGCTTCAATTCGTCATACAATGCACATAATACAATGCATGGAGGCAGGAGCAGATGTTGCAACTTGTCCTCTAAATGCTATTCTTGGTTTATTAAATCATCCTTTAACAGATATTGGACTGGAGAAATTTCTCGCAGACTATAAGAAAGTAAACGGATAAGAATAAAATTGAAAGTAAAAATTAGGTTGCCAAACGGCAACCTTTTTTGTTTTCTTAAGTTAAACATGTAGGTTTTATTTGATCTCACAAATGATTTATTACATTTGCAACTGATTTTGAAGTTATCATATGTTATTAGAAGTACATCCGGATAATCCGAACCCAAGAGAGATTGCAGTAGCGATTGAAGCATTGCAGAATAATGGACTAATAATTTATCCTACAGATACGGTATACGGGCTAGCTTGGGATATTAATTCTCCAAAGGCTTTTGATAAAATTGTCAAAATTAAAGGTAAAAATGCTCTGAAAGAAAATTTTTCATTGGTTTGTAGCGATATAAGTCAGGTGTCGCAATTTACATTACATATAAATAACCCAACATTTAAACTAATGAAGTATAATTTGCCCGGACCATTCACATTTATTCTGAATGCGAATAATAATGTACCTCGTTTTTATAAATCAAAGAAGAAAACCGTTGGAATTCGAATACCCAACAATAATATCGCCATTGATATTGTAAATAAATTAGGGCATCCAATCATGACAACTTCACTTCATGATGAAGATGAGATATTAGATTACATGACCGATCCTGAATTAATTCATGAAAAGTACCAGCATCTGGTTGATCACGTTATTAATGGTGGTTATGGAAACAATGAAGCTTCAACAGTAGTTGATTGCACTGGCGATAATTTTGAAATTATACGACAAGGAATAGGGGAACTGGTATTATAGACTAAACTAAAAAGTGCCAGGAATACAGCTTTTAACGTTGATTTTTTAAATAACCCGTGTTTGCCTTTCTAATTTAATCCAATTATATAATCCATACATTGCATTCACCAGGAAGGCTGTCCACATGATTAATACAGCAATGTCATTACCTCCATTTAGCATTACAGTTATCCACATGATGATGGAAACAATATCTACCACAATCCATAAAATCCACTGCTCAACAAATACAAAAACCATTAATACCATAGCGATGACTGACATAACCGTTGAGGATGAATCAATGAATGGTAAGTTTCCTCCTAATTTTCTTAAAACAAATCCATAAAGCACAGTTGCAAGTATCGTAATGAAAAACCAGATAATTCTTTGTTTGTTTGTCATGTAAACCACCTTAATTTCATCTTTTTGAGGTGAGGTTCTTTTCTTCCTCCAGAGATACAAACCAACAAATTGCATAGGAAAGAAATAAATCATATTTAGCATCACTTCTCCGTAATACTGCTGGTTATAAGCTGTATATGCATAGGTTGTGACGGCAATAATCCCGAAGTAGTAGTTTGCAATTTTACCTTTGGCAACCAATACCACGTTCCAAATTCCGGTTAAGGAAGCAATCACTCCGATCACTGAATCTTTCCAGTAAATAGAGAGGCCTAATATGATTGTTGTAAATACTGATAGCCAGAGTATTTCAAAAATTTTCCAATCAGAAAAGTACTTTTTAATCCATTCCATTGATTTATTTTTTCCAGAATGAAGGAGAAAACAATACAATGACTGTAAATAATTCTAATCTTCCAATTAGCATAAGAAATGATAGGAACCATTTGCCAAAAGTAGGAATGTGTGCATAGTTCTCTACCGGTCCTACGCGTCCAATTCCGGGACCTATATTTCCGAGTGTAGCTGCAACGGCGCCTAAAGAGGTATCTAAATCATAGCCCAAAGCAGAAATAACTACTGTACTTGCAATGGTTATAAGCATATAAAAGACCACAAAAGCTAATATATTTGAAATAATTTGTGGTGGTACACTCTTTCCATTTATTCGAACAGGAATAATCGCATTGGGATGAATTATCCGTTTTAATTCCTGATAACTGTTTTTTAGTAATAAGGTAATTCGAACAATTTTTATACTACCACCTGTTGAACCTGCCGATCCTCCAAAAAACATGAGTGCAAATACAATAACTACCACAAATGGCGACCAAAGTATGTAGTCTGCAGTTGCATATCCTGTGGTTGTAATAATTGATATTACCTGGAATGCTGAATCGCGAATAGATTGCTCTATACTAAATCCATCGACATGCCACAAAACAAAAGCAATAGCAAATGTAAAAAGTAGTACAAAACCTAAATAATATCTAAATTCTTCGTTTTTAAATACTTTGCCAAATTTGAAATGTAAAGCGAAATAAGATAAGGTAAAGTTTGTACCTGCAATGAACATAAAAATGGTTATTACATAATGTATAAATGGAGATTCAAAATAAGCTATACTGGCTTGCTTGGTTGAATATCCTCCTGTGGCCATGGTAGTAAACGAGTGATTAACGGCATCGAACCAGGTCATACCACCTATTTTTAATAAGATGGTTTCGGCTAAAGTAAACATGATATAGATTACCCACAGTCTTTTGGCTGTTTCTTTTATTCTGGGATGGAGTTTGTCAGGTGTTGGTCCGGGAACTTCAGTAACAAATAATTGCATTCCTCCAATTCCTAACATGGGTAAAATGGCTATTGATAATACAATAATTCCCATACCTCCGAGCCATTGGGTTAGGCTACGCCAAAATAACAATCCTTTTGGTACAGCCTCAATATCATTTAATATAGAAGCACCTGTGGTTGTAAATCCAGAAATGGTTTCGAAAAAAGCATCCGTATAAGATGGAATAGCTCCACTTATTACAAAAGGTAAAGCACCGAATATTGAAAAAATGATCCAAACCAGACTAACAATAATATAACCGTCTCGCTTACCAATGTTTTTTTCGGCTTTATTTGTTAATAGTATCAAGCTTATTCCACAAAGGATACATATGGCTGATGTTAAAATTAAGGAGTTAAAATCATATTCTCCATAGTATAAACTTACTAAAGAAGAGACACCTATAAAGAATCCTTCGATTAATAGAAGGAGACCCATCACCTGAAAAATGATTTTTTTATTAATCATTACTAATTAAAGAAATTGTCTAGTTTTTTAACAGCCGAAGGAAGAGCAAATACAACAACCCGATCGTCAGCTATAATTTTTGTATCGCCCATTGCGATAAAAGATTTGTTACCTCTTATAATTCCTCCAACAATTGCATCTTTTGGGAATTCTATATTACGCAAACTTCCTTTGGTTATTTTAGAATCTTCTTTCGCTACAAATTCTAATACATCTGCATCAGATCCAGTTAAACATTTCATGGTTTCAACTTCTGAACTCGTGGTGAATTTGAAAATACGGCTGGCAGTGACAAGCTTTTTATTGATGATGGTATCAATGCCCATACTTTCACCAAGATCAATGTAGTCTATGTTTTCAATCTCTGCAATGGTCTTTTTAACACCCATTTTCTTCGCTAAAAGACACGATAAAATATTGGTTTCGCTATTACCTGTAACCGCAATAAAGGTATCCATTTTGGTT
>PKTC01000316.1 GCA_002869305.1 Marinilabiliales bacterium | reverse complement strand
CACCTGCTTCAAAAACAGCTTTCCATAATTTTTCAGCATCTTCATTAGCAACATAAATCTCACATCCGCCAGAACCCGTATAACCTGTAGTTGAAAAAATAACATCCTTGATACCAGCAAAATCAATCTTTTGGAAAGTATAATATTCCATATCCACAACATTTGCAGAAGTTAATTTTTGCATTGCCTTTAGTGCCATAGGTCCTTGGATTGCAAGCTGTGCAATTTCATCTGATGCATTGTAAACTTCTTTACCAATCTCCAACCCCATTTCTTGAGCATTTTTTTTTACCCAAGCCCAATCTTTATCAATATTAGCAGCATTTACAACTAACAAATACGTTTCATCGTCGAATTTATAAACCAACAAGTCATCAACAATCCCTCCTTTTCCGTTAGGAAAGCAAGAATATTGTACTTTACCATTATATAGGTCCGCAACATTATTAGAGGTAACTTTCTGAACTAAATCAAAAGCTTTAGGGCCCTTAACCCAAAACTCTCCCATATGAGAAACATCAAACACACCAACTTTTTCGCGAACGGCTAAGTGCTCATCATTAATTCCAGTGTATTCTATTGGCATATTATATCCCGCAAAAGGAAGCATTTTAGCTCCTAAATCAATATGAAATTGAGTGAATGCTGTATTTTTCATTATATTATATTTTGTTATTAATTTTTTGTTGTGCCACAAAACTATAAAAATTTAAATTTATATGATATGTTTTAGATACAAATCAGGAAGATAAAAAAAGGATGATCTAAATAATCATCCTTAAATAAACTTGTTATTAACACATTCTACTTACTTAACACCTTAAATTCTACTCTTCGATTCCTGGCTCTTCCTTCTGCTGTATTATTGTCTGCAACCGGCTGATTAAAAGAATAACCTTTATATTCTAATCTTCCAGCAGCAACTCCCTGTTGAATTAAATAATCAACAACACTTTTAGCTCTTGATTCAGACAATTTTTGATTGGCTCGGTAAGACCCAACGTTATCAGTATGTCCAGAAATCTCGAGTCGAATGGTTGGATTTTCTTTTAATAACTTTGCAACTCGCTCCAATTCAGCTGTGGATTCCTCTTTAATAGTTGCTTTGTTGGTTTCGAAGAAAATATTATTTAGAATCATTTTTGCTCCTACATCAATCTTATCTAACTGGAAATTTGCTGTAACTTTACTCTCAACAACTTGTTTTTGAGATAAATTAGCAATCTCAACAAAGAATAGATAATCTTTAGCTGTAAGCTCAACTCCATAATCTTTCTTTTTAGGAATCTTTATTTGATATCTACCTGCGGTATCCGTTAATCCGGTAGCAATAATCCTACTTTCTTCTAAATCTATTAATTCAATTTTTGCAAAATTTATACCTTCTCCCGTTTTAGAATCACTAACTGTTCCCACCATAAACAAGGCTGTATCTACTTTAAATTCTGAAGGATTCTTATAAAATAAATCTTCTTTAGGTTTATGATTCCATGCCAAGAAAATGTCTTCTGTTTTAAGCTTCAATTCCTTTTCTTCGCCAAGGAAAATAACTTTGTACAAATCTTTTCCTCCAAATCCATTATCACGAACGGATGAATAATATGCCTGTTTGTTGTTTTCATCCATTTTAAAGAAAATATCATCATTTGGAGTATTGATAGGATATCCCAGATTAACAGGACTAGACCACATACCATTTTCATCTCTTTCGATTACAAAAACATCAAATCCACCCATGGAATTATGTCCTTGCGAACTAAAATACAATTTGTCTTCTGTAGGATGCCAATAAACACCTTCTTCATCATAAATAGTATTAATAGCTGCCCCCATGTTGGTAGGTTCTGTCCATTTTTCTTTTTCGTCCAATTTACTGTAGAAAATATCCATCCCTCCTATGGTTCCTTCCTGATTTGAAACAAAAAACATTTCATTTTCTTCAGGACTGAAGGTTACCGTTGTCTCTTTATTTTTAGATAATATTTTGTTTGAGATTCCCTTTGGTGATTTCCAGCTTCCATTCTTAAGTTCACTAACCATAATATCTCCACCGTTCTCATCGCCATTATACAAGTAAATTTTATTACCATCCTTTGAGATGGTTAGCACAGATTCATTTCCTTTTGATTCGAGTTTATTATCCAATATATTAGGTCTTTTCCATAAATCACCAGCTTGTTCAGAAGTGAAAACATTCTCAAGATACTTATTATCACCTTCATATCTTTTATCTTTGCCGTCGGTTTCTCTTCGTGACGTAAAATACATTATATCTTCTGTAGGATGTAAAACAGGATTGTAATCATCATACTCAGAGTTTACCCGTTCACTCAAATTATTAATTATTACTCGAACTGGATTATTAACCAGGTCTTGTCCATATTTACATTGTTTAATATAATTGTCAACATTGATTTCAAGTTTTTCAAGTTCCTTAACTGAAAAAGAGCTATAATAAGCTTTATATTGCTCTATTGCATTTTCAAAATCCAGATTAAAATGATAAGCTCTTGCCAACATAAAATGAATATCACTTGCAATATTATTATCTTTTAAGTATGCTTTCTCCAGATATTCAGCAGCATAATAAAACTTGTCAGTGGCTAAATAGCATACTCCTATTTTATAATTTAAACTTGCACAATCGGGATTATATTTATATGCTTTAAGATAATGCGCTAGTGCTTGTGGGAATGTACCTAGTCCAGCACTATATAGTTTTTCGCCTTCTTTGATATTTTTCCAGGCTTCTTTAAATCCTACTTCTTTAAAATCTATCTGGTAATCTGATTTTTTTATTTTAATATCTTCCTGAGCAAAAGAAGAAGAAATAATTACCAACAAAATAAAAAGCGATAATAAGGTTGTTTTGATAAGTCTCATTTTTACATTTTTTAAATTATTCTTCACATTCACTCATGTACTTTTCAGCCTCTTCAATACCTAATTCTTTAGCCATTTTCCAATCTGCGCAAGCGGCAGGAAATTTTCCTAAAAATTCTTTGGCATATCCCCTATTCAGATAAGCTTCTCCATATTCAGGATCTATTTCAATTGCTTTATCAAGATCTTTTTCAGCTCCAAGGTAGTTTGTCATCCTTATTTTCGTAATACCTAAATTGTTATATGCGGGAGCATAGTCCTTATTTATCTCTATAACTTTCTCAAAATCTCTCAAAGCTGATTCATAATTTGCCATTTGATAATGTGCACTTCCTCGATTATTTAATGCTGTATAAAATTCCGGATCTTTTTGAATTGCTTTATTAAAATCTTCAATTGCACCTTGAAAATCACCTGTTTTAATTTTACAGCTTGCACGGTTATCGTATGCAACAATAATAGTTGAATCATAAGCCAAAGCCTGTTTATAATCATGAATTGCACCATGATAATCGCCCATCATTCTTTTTGAGCTCGCTCTTTCATTGTAAGCATACGCAAAATCATATTTTTTATCAATGGCCAAGGTAAAATCAATTAAAGCGCTATTATAATCTGCTAATTCAAAATTCATCAAACCTCTGTAATAGTAGGCTTCTGGTTCGGTAAACCCTTTTTGCACTGCATGTGTAAAATCCGTTAATGCATTCTGAAAATCATTCATTAAAAGTTTCATGTATCCTCTGATATAGAAAGCTTCAGCTAAATTCTGGTTTAACTCAATGGCTTTTGAAACATCATTCATAGCTAAATCAAATTCCTGATTTAATATCTTTATTTTAGCCCTTTCCAGATATGGATTTGCAAATTCGGGATAGATAAACAGTGCTTCATCAAATTTAAGGTGGGCTTTTGTATAATCGCCTTCCTCAGCAAATCTCACTCCTTCGTTAAAAAGCAGTTTAGCTTTCTTTCTTAATTCTTTTATTTCTTCTTCGATTGAATTCTGAGAAAACGAAGTAAAAGCAAGTAAGATCGCAAATAAGGTAATAGATAATTTCTTCATCCTATATAAATTGATTTTCTTTATGTAATCTTATACTGCAAATTGAGTTAAATTGTTTAATAATATGAAAAGTATTGTAAAAATAAAAATTTATATACCGGAATACTAAAATCTAATTCATTAAATTTTCAATTTTAATAAAAGTTTATTTTATTGCATTAAATATATAGAATATTGATAAATGGGAGAAAAAAAACTAATAGACCTGACATATCTTAATGAAATTAGTGATGGAAGCGATGAGTTAATTTATGATTTATCTGAAATGTTCTTTCAACAGATTCCAGAATATCAGGAATTACTTCTTAAATACTACACTCAGAAAGACTATTATAATTTAGGCAGAGTAGCACATAAAGCTAAATCAGCAATACTTATGGTTGGGTTAAAAGACCTTGCAAATGAGCTCAAAAAATTGGAAGAAAATGCAAAAGAGGAGAAAAATATTAACGAATATCAGGAAATAATTGCTAAATTTGTAAGAGAAAGTAATATAGCCATAGAAGAATTAAAAGAATTCAAACACAAAAAATAAACGATTGTATTAACCTAAAAACCGGAATATATGTTAAAACATGAAACGAACAACGGAATTGAGATATTAAAATTTATGGATGTTAGCAAATTAAATATCTTGATTGCTCAGTCTTTAAAAGAGGAGGTTGCTCAATATTTAACAAAGGCAAATACAAAGCTTATTCTAGACCTTGATGGTGTTGAATATGTTGACAGTTCTGGTTTTGGCGCTTTGTTATCCATTTTAAGGAATGCAAAAAATAACGATAGTCAGTTTAAAATTTGCAATATCTCTCCAGATGTTCTGGAATTAGTAAAATTACTTCAGTTGCATAATGTATTCGACATTTGTGAAAGTGTTGAAAAATGTTTGGAAACATTTGAATAAAAAATATAAAAACCGGTACATGCCGGTTTTTTTAATTACTAAATATTAATTTATCCTCTTTCAAATCAATTCGAATTATTTTTTCCTTTTCTATGGTATTTGCCAATATTTCTTTTGACAATTTATTCAATATCTCTTTCTGAATAATTCGTTTTACAGGCCTTGCTCCATAATGAGGATCAAATCCGATTTTTGCAATATACTGTACAGCACTATCGGTCAGTTCAATAATAATATTTTGCTCATGCAGCATTGATTTAACAATTCCAAATTGCAATCTTACAACCTCCTCTATCTCCTGAATTGTTAATGGTGTGAACATAACCAGTTCATCAATACGGTTAATAAACTCAGGTCGTATACTTTGCTTTAATAATCCAAGCACTTTTTGTCTTGTTTCTTCTAATACCAAATCTCTATTCTTATCTTTTAGTTTTTCAATATCTTCCTGTATAATATGCGACCCAACATTTGATGTCATGATAATAATTGTATTTTTAAAATTTACCGTTCTTCCTTTATTATCTGTCAGGCGTCCATCATCTAATACTTGTAAAAGAATATTAAATACATCTGGATGTGCTTTTTCAATTTCATCTAATAAAATTACAGAATAAGGCTTTCTTCTTACTGCTTCGGTTAATTGACCTACTTCGTCATAACCAACATATCCTGGAGGTGCTCCAACTAATCTTGAAACAGAATGCCGTTCCTGATATTCAGACATATCAATTCTCGTCATCATGTTATCATCATCAAATAAAAATTCGGCTAATGCTTTTGCCAATTCTGTTTTTCCGACACCAGTTGTACCTAAAAAAATGAAAGAACCAATGGGTCTTTTCATATCCTGAAGACCTGATCTACTCCTTCTTACAGCATCAGAAACCGCTTCAATAGCTTCTTCTTGTCCAATAACCCGTTTATGTAGTTCTTTTTCCAATGTAAGGAGTTTATCACGTTCACTCTGGAGCATCTTACTTACAGGTATTCCAGTCCATTTTGCAACAACTTCCGCAATATCCTCACTATCAACTTCTTCTTTTATCATGGATGCTTCTGTTTGCCTTTCTTCAAATTCTATTTGAAGCTTCTCCACCTGAGCATTAGCTTCCTTGATTTTTCCATAGCGAATCTCAGCAACTCGCCCATAATCTCCATCACGTTCGGCTTGCTCTGCTTCTAACTTGAATTTTTCAATTAATTCCTTATTATTCTGAATTTGATTTAAAATAGATCTTTCATTTTCCCACTTTGCTCTCATTTTATTTCTTTCATCAGAAAGATTGGCAATAACCTCACTTAATTCCGATACCTTCTTTTTATTACCTTCTCGCTTAATTGCTTCACGTTCTATTTCCAACTGTTTTATTTTACGCTCAATTTCATCCATACTCTCCGGAACGGAATTAATCTCCAGTCTTAATTTTGAAGCTGCTTCATCTATCAAATCAATTGCTTTATCTGGCAAGAAACGATCTGAAATATATCTTTGAGAAAGCTCAACAGCCGAAATTAAAGCATCATCTTTAATTCTAACCTTATGATGCGATTCGTACCTTTCCTTTAATCCCCTTAGGATTGAAATTGCACTTACTGTATCTGGTTCTAAAACCATAACTTTTTGAAACCTTCGTTCTAATGCTTTATCGTT
>PKTC01000439.1 GCA_002869305.1 Marinilabiliales bacterium | reverse complement strand
TGCCTTATCCAGATTTACATTGTCGGGCCAGCTGTTGAGAGGTGCAAATCTTTGATTGCCAGTATTTCCACCTCCGCGGCCATCGGAAACCCGGTATGTTACTGCACTATGCCAGGCCATACTAATAAATAAGGGGCCGTAATGACCATAATCGGCAGGCCACCAGTCTTGTGATGTAGTCATGAGCTGAAAAATATCTTTTTTCAGTGATTTTAGATCAAGACTTTTAAATGCTTTGGCATAGTTATATTCCCTGTCCATCGGGTTAGATAAAGAAGAATGTTGTCGAAGAATGTTTAAATTTAGTTTGTTTGGCCACCAGTCCTGATTGGAAGTGCCTCCACCAGAACCATGCGTTTGTTTTTTATGTTTCATTTTCTTTAAAATTAGGATGAGTAATATTAAGCGAGAAAATAAGCTAAATGGCTTATATATTGTTTGTACATATATTTTCCAGGTAAATCTGGAAGTGGTAAGTTACAAATTTGCAATATGTTTATCAAGTTGTTTCAATTTACATCTATAGCGAAATGTACTAATAAAGAAACAATGAAGTTTATATCTTAATACCTAAAATAATGATGTCGTCAACTTGTGGTTCCTCACCTTTCCAGTTTTCAAGTGTTTCGTTCAATATTTGTAATTGCTCTTGAACAGATTTGCTCGAAATATCGAGTAGAAGCTGATTTAAATTTTTAGGTAGGAATTTCTTTTTATTTTCTCCTCCAAACTGATCTTGAAATCCATCTGAATACAGGTATAATGAGTCACCTTTTTGTATCTCTATTTTGTTGTTTGTAAATTCTTCTTTTTCCTTAATATAAATACCTATCGGCATTTTATCAGCTTTATATTTTATAATTTCTTCATCTCTAATAAGAATCAGAGGATTATATGCACCAGCGTAATCCAAAATTAAATTTTTTCGATCCAATACGCAAAGCGAAATATCCAAACCGTCTTTTGCCTCGTTATCTTTTCCTGTTTGTCCTAAAGCTCCTTTAATTTCTTTGCGTAATTGAGTTAAAATTGTTCCGGCATTAAACTCATCAGGTAAATCATGTATTACTTTATTGATTAATGAAATACTTAATATACTCATAAAAGCTCCAGGTACTCCATGTCCGGTACAATCGGCCGCCGCTACTATAATAAGGTCATTCTTAACATCTAAATAATAGAAATCTCCACTCACAATGTCTCGTGGTCTGAAAAATATAAAATGCTCACCCAAATGTTTTGAAAAGATTTCTTTAGGAGGTAGCACCGCTCTTTGTATCCTGCTCGCATATTCAATACTTGAGGTAATGTTTTTATTCTGCAGTTCAATTTTATCTCGTTGCTCCATTACATGATTTCGTTGCGCTTCAATTTCATCACGCTGTGCCTCAATTTCTTCTTTCTGATGTCTAATCTCCGCAGTTCGTTTTCTTACTTCTTCTTCCAGAATTTCCTTATCACGTTTTAATTTTTTTAGTCTAGCTTTAATATATAAGAATATGCTTATTAAAATTAAGATTATAGAAGACAGAATAAACCAGATGGTTTGCCAAAAAGGTTTTTTAATTCGGAAAGCAAATTCAGAGTCTGGGCTACCAAGCCACTTGCCTCCGGAATAATTGACTTGAACTATAAACTTATATTCTCCCGGAGGAATATTCGAATAAGTAACCATTCTTAAGGTGGTAGTAGCATTCCAATCCAAATCATAGCCTTCGAGTTTATAACGGTACTTAATTTCTTCCGAGGAAGCATACCAAAGCGCAGTATAATTAAATGTGAGATGTTTTTCTTTATATTTAAATACATTTCTTTCTTCAAGGATAGTTTCGAAGAATATGCTTTTTTTGGTGATAAAAATTTTCGGTAAAACCTCCAGGGAGTCGTTGATAGCGGAATTTATTTTAACCATTCCATTTGCAGTTCCTATCCATATATTACCATTTTTATCTTTATAATTTGCGTTTAGGTTTGGTTCCAAATAGGCAACGCCAGCAGCTTCACCCTGATATTCGAATGTGCTGTCTTTTGTTATGTATTTATCAATTCCTTCATTGCTTATTATAATCGGATTACCCATTAAATCAGTAGTAAGTCCTTGAACAAAATTATTTTTTAAACCATTTTCTTCATTAAAATTAATAAACTCTTTACCATTATATCTAAATAAGCCATTGTTTGCACAATTGAACCATAAATTAAAGTTACAATCCTCAATTACAGAGTACACTGTTTTCTTTAATGAGTCCAGTTCTGGGTTTGAAAATGGATGAATTTGATCGTCCTTGTAATAAACAACTCCTCCTCCATCCGTAGCTATCCAGGTTCTGTCATTGGAATCCGTAAAAGTGGAATAAACATAGTCAGATGTTAATCCATCTGCTTTCGTATAATTTCTAAACTGTTATGTATTGTTTTCACAATACTTGGTAACTCCTCCGCCCAGGGTTGAGAGCCAGATATTATCTTTATTTCCAGAAATATGAATGATGTTGTCATTGGACAAACCGTTCTGCGTGTTGTAATTGATTATTTCCAGTGTTATAGGATTGATCTTAAATACACCATAACCATATGTTCCGGCCCAAATATTGCCCAGGTTATCCTTGTAAAGAGAAATAAAGGAATATGGACTCATGGGATCTGTAAACAGTAGTTTTTGGTTTATTTCGCCCATTTTTCCTTTGCTTGCAATAAACAAACCTTCCTGCGATGCTATCCAGTAGTTACCAAGATCATCCATCACGAAACTAAAAATATCTTTAATAATGAAGCCATCTTTTTCGTTCAGGAACTCAAAGCTGTTATTCTTTCTAACAGCTAGTCCATTTCCGGTTCCGATCCAAATATTACTTTCCCGGTCTTTAAATATGGTTTTTGTCCTATTATCCGGCAGATCATTGTTTTTACCATAAACCGTATACCAGGTGATATTATTTTCGTCATAGTTAATTTTAACTATGCCCTTTCTTTTGGTGCTTACCCAGATTTCATTTTCGTTGATAGAAATAAAATCATTAATGGATCCAAACTCCCAATTTGTAACAAGAGAAAATTTTTTACTTTCAATATTATACTTGCAAATTCCTCCATCTTCCATGGCAATCCAAAGATAAGATCCATCGAGTATTAAATGCTTTACAATATTATCTGGTAATCCATCCGACATGGTGATATCTTCATAGAATTCATTATGCATAGGGCTGTAAACTGATATTCCTTTGTCGGTTGCGAAGTATATGTTCGAATCCTTGTCTTGCACCATATCATAAACATAGTCATCCAACAGCCCATTGTCGGAATTTAAATTATACAAACGTTTTCGATTTTCTCCTGAATAATAATATACACCTTCGCCAAAGGTAGAAAACCATAAAACAGCATTTTGATCGATAAAAAAAGATGAAACTTCTTCAAGGCTAAGGCCTTCTTCCGGATTGAATTTAAGAATATTATTATCAATTAATTGGCTTATTTTTCCTGATTTGTGACCAATCCAGATAGTGCCTGACTGATCCTGACTGATGGTTGAAACCTGGTTGTCGTACAAACCATCATCTTCAGTAAATAGCTGAAATTCCACGCCATCGTATTTAACCAAACCGTAATTGGTACCTAACCAGATATATCCCTGCTTATCTTGAAGGATGGATGAAACATCGACACTTTTTTTGTTTTTCAGGATTTTATATGAGTCAAATCTGGGGCTTTGAGCCATAATCCTAAAAAAAAGGATAAGGAGAAAAAGGGTGAATATTATTTTGTATGTTAATTTCATTACTTAGGAACAAGTTCGAGGTTTACATCCACTGTAATTTCTTCAGCTATTTTCTGACTTACAACCGATGGAATTTTAATATTATGATCTTCTAACAACACCGAAAAATCTGTTTTAACAGTTATTTTATTTTGCCCAACGCTTACCCTGCATCTAATGATTCTTTGTTGCTTAACACCGTGGCACGTAAAGCTGCCTTTACCTCTCACGTTATGAGTACCCGGCGTGTTAAAATCAATTTCTTCAATTATTTTTCCTTCAAAAATAGTATGGGGATATTTTGCTGATTCCAGGTAATTCTCATTGAAGTGCGTTTGCTGTAATGCGCTATTAAAACCTTCGAAAGTTTTCATGGGAACGCGAAAAACAAATGATCTGTCAGAAACTTTTAGGATTCCGTTTAACTTATTAGATTCTGCTTCAATTAATTCAAGAGGTGCATCAGAAGTAAAATGAACATCACCATTCGAAACTATATATAAATCCTGAGAGGATGCATATTTAATAGAGAGTATAATTAATACAAATAGAATTAGTATTTTCTTCATAATCATTTATTTAAACTAAATAAGCGAATAATATTAAATCCGATTCCTATATCGCCTTTAAGCCATTCACCATTGGTTTCAGGTATAAAAGCTTTTTCTGTCATACCGGTTGAGTTGGTTACATGAATTTGAAATACATGACCACCGGTTTCTATTTCAACACCTAAAGCCAGTGAATTGTTGTAATTATCGGCAGTATTTCCCGGTAATAAGTAGTAATATTCTCCAACAGCCGTAAAACGATTTGTTATTCTGTATCTTCCGCCTACTCCTATAGCTCCCACTGTGTTTTGATCTTCGCGTGTTTCAACCATATTTCGATGAATAATAACGGGTGATAATTGAAGAGATAGCTTATCGGTAAATTTTCTTGAAATAAAAAGTTCGTGAATATAATAGAAACGGGCTGTTGTTGGATAATCTACATCGTTGTTAACATAGTCTATAGATTTATACGACATACCTTCGAGCCAGGTAATGGTTACCGGAAAACTTTTTTTACCGGTGGATTGGCGGGTTAACTTAACTTTTATGAATCCGTCGTAGAGTTTTTCATAATTACTTCGCCCAATTCCTAAGTCAATCCGATCGTTAAGTCCATATTCAAATCCAAATCGAATGGTTGATTGGTCGAGCCCAAAAAAGTCATAGATGCCCTGGTTTACATCTCCAAAACGATGAGATATAGAAAAAATAAGTTCGTTTTTAGCTGCAGTTTCGCTGGTATATCCATTGATTAAACGGACACTTTTAAATGTGCCATCGGTATAAAAGGTTTCTTTATCGGTGCTTTGAATGGAGTCTAGCATAGATAGCAAATCCTGGTTAAAACCAGTAAAATGGAATCCAAATAAAAGAACGAAGGTGAAAAGTATTTTTTTCATAGCTTACTAATTTTCAGGCATTCCTGCATTTATCCAGGCTTCAATTTTTTCGATATCACAATCTGGTAGCTTGGGTCTCTGGTAAGGCATTTTGAAGGAGCCTTCATGCTTTATGTCTGGCAGTACCAAACCCGTATTAATGGATGCCTTTACCTCGTCATAATCATCCATTTCGATACCATCTCGATAGGTGTCACCTGTTTTATGACATTCCTGGCAGATATCTTCAAAAATATATGTTAAATCAGAATACACAATACCAATGGTGTCACATACGTAATCTTCCAGAAGATCTTCCTCATTGTCGAATGTGCAAGATGAAAAGTGAACGGCGAAGCACATAACCAAAAGTAATTTCAGAATAAGAATCAGGTTTACATATTTCATAAGCCGAATGATTTTAGCAAAATGTAACTAAAATTTAACAAAAATACCAGAAACAGACTGCAATATTCTAGTTCTTAATGAACCTGGAAGTATGTGTATAGGAGTCTGAAATCAACTGTATAATATATGCTCCCGGAGACAAATCAGAAGCGTTTATAATAGCTCTGTTTTCATTTTTTGTTAACTCTGAGCTTAGTTTCATACTTCCTGTTAAATCATAAATAGCTATTGAGAATTTTAAAGTATTATCCGGTAGTTCTACCGTTAAATAATTTGTAGTTAATGGATTTGGGTAAATTTTAAAAATCTCTTTACCTCTGATATTGATATCTGTTATTGTTTGAACTACGCTTATTTTACCTTTCATTCCACTCCCAATATGATTTTCGCATATGTAATAATGAACACCCTCGGTTGAAAAAGTTATTTCTCCAATACCTGATGGGAATGAAAATCCACCTGATAATGGTGTATCATCATTAGCATCCCAGGTTTCCTGGCTAACTTCCAAAACAGGATGATCGGAGCTTCCATTAAAACTTACCTGATCTCCAATCTCAATGGTAAGGTTATTAGGAGAAAAAGAAAAACCATTTATATTGATTGTATGTGTTGTTTGAGAATATGAACTCTTAGCAAAGAATACTGCCAGAAGCATGATTAATATAATACGTTTCATGATTTCTTCCCTTTTTGTTTCTTAATAAACAATTCCTTAGAGCGTTTTGTTCTGGGTTTATTGGTAATATATTCATTAAGCTTTTAATAATATGTATCTTTGTTTTCTTTATGATACAATACGATACAATAATTATAGGTGGCGGTGCAGCTGGTCTCATGGCTGCAGGTAAATCAGCAGAATCAGGTAAAAAGGTGCTGGTTTTAGAAAAAATGAATTTACCCGGAAGAAAATTGGG
>PKTC01000170.1 GCA_002869305.1 Marinilabiliales bacterium | reverse complement strand
TGTTTTATAATATCAGTTATTTAATTAAAATGTTCATTTTAAGTTTGATTATCAGAAAAGGATTTCTTAGAATTGTAGGCTGAAGAAAAAAGCGACAATTTATATATAACAATTTAAAAATCAAACTTATGACAAAAATGACAAGTCAGGATTACATCCAAAGAGAAGATAAATATGGTGCACATAATTATCATCCACTTCCTGTTGTTCTTGAAAGAGCTGAAGGTGTTCATGTTTGGGACGTTGAAGGAAAACAATATTATGATTTTTTGTCTGCATATTCTGCAGTTAACCAAGGGCATTGCCATCCTAAAATTGTAAATGCGATGACTGAGCAAGCGAAAAAGCTTACTTTAACTTCACGTGCATTTTACAATAGTGTTTTAGGTGAATATGAAGAATATGTTACCAAATATTTTGGTTTTGATAAAGTATTACCAATGAATACAGGTGCTGAAGCTGATGAAACAGCCATTAAATTAGCACGTAAGTGGGGATATAAAGTTAAAGGTATACCTCAAAATGAAGCAAAAATTATTGTTTGTAATGAAAATTTTCATGGAAGAACAGTAACCATAATTTCAATGTCAACAGATCCTGATGCATATAATGACTACGGTCCATATACTCCTGGATTTGTAAAAATCCCATACAACGATTTAGAAGCATTAGAAAAAGAATTACAAGATCCTAATGTAGCTGCTTTCTTGGTTGAGCCTATTCAAGGTGAAGCTGGTGTTTATGTTCCTGAAGATGGTTATTTAAAGAAATCATCAGAGCTTTGTAAAAAATACAATGTGCTTTTTATCGCCGACGAAGTACAAACTGGTATTGCCCGTACTGGTAAAATGTTGGCTTGCGATCACGAAGGTGTTAAACCAGATATCTTAATTCTTGGTAAAGCCATTTCTGGTGGAGTATTTCCAGTATCTGCTGTATTAGCAAATGATGATATCATGTTAACCATCAAACCAGGAGAACACGGTTCTACATTTGGTGGTAACCCGATAGCAGGAAAAGTTGCAATGGCTGCCTTAGATGTGGTTAAAGAAGAAAAACTAGAAGAAAATGCTGAGCGTTTAGGGAAAATTTTCCGTGATGAGTTTAGCAGTATTAAATCTGATATGATAGAGTTGGTGCGTGGTAAAGGTTTATTAAATGCTGTAGTTATCAAAAATAAAGAAGGAAAAACTGCTTGGGATGTTTGTGTTGCTATGGCAGAAAATGGTGTTTTAGCAAAGCCAACTCATGGCAATATTATTCGGTTTGCTCCTCCTTTGGTAATAAATGAAGAGCAATTGCGTGATGCGATTAACCGAATCAAAGAAGTATTTAAAAAATTCGAATAATTTTTATCGATAATCGATTAAACCTTTTATGTAAAAAGCTGTCTCAATTTATTAGTTGAGCAGCTTTTTTAGTTTCGCTCTTTTGAATTAATTTATTAACAAAAATTCGGAATAATGAACTTAAAATTTACATTAAAACTCGCACTTATTGCAACTATCGCTATGACACTAATTACCTCGTGCTCACAAAAGGAAGTTAAAGAAAAAATTACTTTAGATGTAAGTTTAATTGACACTACATTTGATCCAGCAGAAGACTTCTTTAGATATGCAAACAATGGTTGGATGCAAAAATATCCTTTACCAGATGATGAAAGTTCTTATGGAACATTTAATCAGTTAAGAAAAGAAACGAGCATAAAAGTTCAAACCTTATTGGAAGAACTCGCCAATGGAAGTTTTGAACAAGGAACTGATGAACAAAAAATTGGCGATTTTTATGCCTTGGGAATGAATATGGAGAAAATAGAAACTCAAGGATTAGATCCCATAAAGCCAGAATTTGAAAAAATTAATGCTATTCAATCTTTGGAAGACGTGCAAGATCAAATAGCACACTTTCATCTGATAAGTGTAGGATCTGCATTTAATTTCTTTGGATCTACCGATGTTAAAAACAGTGAGATGAACATTGCCATGATTTCTCAAGGTGGATTAGGAATGGCAGATAGAGATTATTACGTTAATGAAGATGAAAGATCACAGAAGCTAAGAGATGCATATGTTATACATATTGAAAAAATGCTTATTCTAAGTGGATTATCAGAAGAACAAGCAAAGACTGACGCTCAAGCAATTATGAATATTGAGTCTCGATTAGCTCATGCCTCTATGACCAGATTTGACAGCAGAGATCCACATTTAACATACAACAAAAAATCGCAGGAAGAAGTAAAAGAAATCTTCTCAAATTTTGATTTGGATAGGTATAAAACTAATCTTGGTTTAGATTATGATGGTGATATTAACATTAGACAACCATTATTTGTTGAAGAATTAAATAAAATGTTGGTTGAAGTTCCAATCGAAGATTGGAAGGCATATTTCCGTTGGAATGTATTTAACTCAACAGCAGATTATTTAACACAAGAAATTCAAGAACAAAACTTTGATTTCTATGGACGTACTATGCGTGGAAGCAAACAAATGCAAGAGCGTTGGAGAAGGGTGCTTGCAACAACAAATGGCGCTTTAGGCGATGCTATTGGTAAAAAATTCTCTGAAAAATATTTCCCAGCTGAAGCCAAAACCAGAATGGTAGAATTAGTAGAAAATTTAAGAATAGCTTTAGGTGAAAGAATCGAGGATCTTGAATGGATGAGTGAAGAAACAAAAGTGAAGGCTAAAGATAAATTAGCCTCTGTGAATGTTAAGATTGGATATCCCGATAAATGGGAAGATTTCTCCAACTTAGAAGTTGGACAGGATGCTTATGTATTAAATGTGTTAGAAGCTAATAAATTCTGGAAACAAAAGAATTTAGCTGAGATAGGACAACCTGTTGATAAGTCAGAATGGTTTTTCCCAGCTCATACGGTGAATGCATATTATGCTCCAACATTGAACGAAATTTGTTTCCCTGCCGGAATATTACAGCCTCCTTTCTTTTATTTAGACGGTGACGATGCTATTAATTACGGTGCAATTGGAATGGTTATTGGTCATGAAATGTCACATGGTTTTGATGACAGAGGAAGGCTTTATGATAAAAATGGTAATCTAGAAAGTTGGTGGACAGAACAAGATTCTAAGCGTTTTGAAGAAAGAACTGAAGTATTGGTTGAACAGCATAATAATATTGTTATTATTGATGATCTGCATGCAGATGGTAAGCTAACGTTAGGCGAAAACATTGCTGATTTAGGTGGACTTAATATTGCTTTAACTGCATTTAGAAATGCTCAAAAAGAGAATCCACAACCTGAAGTTATAGATGGATTTACAAAAGAACAAAGATTCTTTCTTGCTTATGCAAGAGTTTGGGCTAACAACATGCGCGATAAGGAAAAAATTAGATATACAAAAGAAGATGAACATCCAATTCCAGTAAATCGTGTTAATGCTCCTTTAGCTAATATGCCTGAATTTCATGCTGCATTCGGTGTAAAGCAAGGTGATGCATTGTTTATTTCTGAAGATGAAAGAGCTTCAATTTGGTAAAAAATCTAAACATATATTCTAAGCCACACATTTTTGTGTGGCTTTTTTTATTATTTTGAATTTAAGTTTTGTTGTATTAATCAACAATAGTGTCGTAAAAAGCAACACTATTTTAAAATTAACATAGTGTTATGTGCTTGATTTTAAAACATTTTAATTCTAGGCATAAGATTTGGTATACAACATCAAAATTTAACACTTATGATTAAAAATTATTTAATAATCGCATTCAGGAATGCTTTAAGAAATAAGGCATTTTCACTAATAAACATTTTGGGTTTATCAATTGGAATAGCATGTAGCTTGTACATTACCTACTGGGTAAGAGATGAGCTAAGTTTTGATCAATTTCATAATCATTCGGAACGAATTTATAGAATTTACTGGGAATCTGATAATCCACAGACAAGAACGCCACATCCAATGGCTCAGGCATTGGTATCCGATTTTCCTGAAATTGAAAATGCTGTAAGTATTTCACCCATATGGGGACCGGGTTTAACCATCCCAACAATTACAGTTAAATATAAAGACAAGAAATTTGATGAGACAGGTTTCTTTTCAGCCGACTCTACATTTTTTGATGTTTTCTCATTTAAACTTCTTAAGGGGAATCCTAAAACTGCGCTGAAAGAGCCTGGTGGTATTATAATTTCTGAAAAAATGGCCAAGAAGTATTTTGGAAATGAAGATCCGATGGACAAAACCATAAGTTTCATTTTTGGTGATGAAGTAAACCTAAAAGTTACTGGTGTAATTCAAAATATTCCTTCAAATTCACATTTTCACTTTGATTTTCTTGTTTCTTATGTTTCATTAAAATATAGAGATACCGGCGAATATTATACCTGGGCCGATTTTGGTCATTTTAATTATATTTTACTTAAGAATAAAAATGATGCTGAAAATGTTGAAGAATCTTTGAACCAATGGTCGAAAAAGTACATTGACTGGCCCGAAGAATATTTATCAAGAATTGATAACAATATAATTGGATTTAGATTACAGTCAATTACCGATATTCATTTGCATTCAAATTTAAAGTGGGAACTAGAACAAAATGGGAGTTATAGTTATATTTTGATATTTTCTACTCTTGCGTTTTTAATTATTGTCATTGCATGTGTAAATTTCATGAATTTGTCAACCGCAAAATCTACTAAACGAGCTAAAGAAATTGGGATTAGAAAAGTAAGTGGAGCATCAAAATCACAGGTAATTAGACAATTTTTGGGAGAATCTTTTTTCACAGTACTATTATCTTTATTAATTGCTATAATTTTATTTGAATTATTCAGACCAGCATTCAATAATCTTACGGCTAAACAAATTACAATTGATTATTTTAATATAAATTTCCTTAGGGATATCGTTTATCTTTTAATTACAATTACTTTATTGGCTGGAATGTACCCTGCATTATTCATGGCTAGATATAAAGCCAATGATGTTCTTAAAGGTAATATGAAAAACAAAGTTTCTGGTATTGTTATCAGAAAGTTAATGGTGATAGTCCAATTTAGTATCTCAACAGCCCTAATCATAGGTACAATAATTGTATCGCAACAAACTAATTTCTTAAATAACAAGAAATTGGGAATTGACACTGAGAAAATCCTAGTTGTTCCTTTAAAGGATTACCATATCCTAAACCATATCGAATCATTAGAGAATGAACTGATTCAACATAATGCTATAAGTAAAGTTTGTGCTCTTTCAAACATTCCTGGAAGACAATTTAATCAGAATCCGATTCGATGGTCAAAAGCTGAGAATTCTGAATCAGCCTCTGAGCTTCACGTTGATTATAATTTCTTTGATTTGTTAAACCTTAACATGATTGAAGGAAGAGCTTTCTCCAAAGATTTTAGTGCCGATTCTTTAGATGTTTTTATTATAAATGAGACGGCAGCAAAGCAATTCGAATGGAAAAGTCCTATAAACGAAATAGTAATATGGGATGATGATGAAATAACGAGAAGAGGGAAGATAATTGGAATAGTTGAAGATTTTCACTTTCAGTCACTTCATAAAAATATTGAACCACTCATTATTAAAGTATCTCCAGCAGAATATAACTATCTTTTTCTTAAGATTAATGTTCATAACATAAATGAAATTAACTCTTATGTGCAACAAAAACTGCGAGCCATGAATTATAATGCAGATTATACAAGTTTCTTTTTAGATGATGATATTGTGAAGCTTTACAATGCTGAGAATCGAATGCAAAAGATGTTTTTCTATTTTACATTATTTGCCATTATTATCTCGTGCCTCGGATTATTCGGACTAGCTTTATTTATGACCGAGCAAAGAACAAAAGAAATTGGCATTAGGCGTGTTCATGGATCAAGTATTTTTAACATTATGATTATTTTATCAAAGCAGTTTTTAAAATGGGTAGCTCTTGCTGTAATTATCTCAATCCCTGTTTCTTACTATTTTATGCAAAATTGGCTTTTAAATTTTGCATATAAAATTCATATTCAATGGTGGGTTTTTATTATAGCAGGGATTCTTGCTTTTCTAATAGCTATTTTAACGGTTAGCTTTCAAAGCTTTAAGACCGCTATTAAAAATCCTGTTGAAAGTTTAAGGTATGAATAAAATATAAATAAGCTATGATGAATTAAGTTCATCATAGCTTTATTTGAAATGTTGTTCCAATCCCTTTCTCTGAACTCACCGATATGTGCCCTTTATGTATATTTACAATTTGCTTTACCAAACTCAACCCAATTCCTGAACCTTGTTCCTTACTTGTATAAAATGGAACAAAAATATCATCTATTTTATCCGTCTCTATACCCATTCCATTATCCTCTATACTTAGTTGCAGATGGGCTTCAATAATTTTTGCTTCGATCTTAATTTTTGGATTTTCAACTTCATGTAATGCTTCCAGCGAATTTTTGATTAAGTTAATAATAGCTTGCTCAAGAAGTTTTTCATCTCCTTTTATAGTAATAAAATTATCAACTAATATTTCCACATCTACATTCGA
>PKTC01000488.1 GCA_002869305.1 Marinilabiliales bacterium | reverse complement strand
TTTGAAAGTCTTGTATTACATCGTTAAAGGCTTGGTTAAGTTCTTCAAAGGATGAACCCATACCTTCTATCTTAAAAGATCTTGTAAATTCAGAGAACCTTATCGATTCCAAAAAGCTTGCAAGGTCTCGATTTGTTTTGTCAAGATATTTAAATATTAAATAGATTTGAAAGATAATGATAAGGCCAACTAAGAAAGGAGTTATGAAATACTCCATCGTAAGAGTATAGAAAAAAAGAAATATTGTTGCAGTTAACAACAATATTCTGAATATAGCTACAAACCTAAAATTTCTAAAGACCATACTTTTCCATTCTTCTGTATAAAGATGTTCTTGTTAAACCAAGTACAGTGGCTGCCTGTGTAACATTGCCCTGGTTTTGTTTCAAGACTTTTACAATAATATTCTTCTCTACTTCTTCTAGATTATACGTGTCAATTTCAATTTCTGCAACCTTTTCGTTTCGGGTTGAAAGTAAGAAATCATCATCCTGTAATGAGTCAGAGTCGCTCATTATGACAGCTCTTTCAAGAGCATGCTGCAATTCTCTTACATTACCTGGCCACTGATATTGATTCAACTTTTTCATTGCATCAGCACCAATCCCTTTTATCTTTTTCCGATACTTTTTGGCATAAACTCCAAGAAAGTGTTCTGCTAACAATGGTATATCGCTAATACGCTCTCTTAATGGTGGCAGATGAATCTCAACAGTATTAATTCTGTAAAGTAAATCTTGCCTAAATGATTCGTCCTGAACCATTTGATGAATATTATTGTTTGTTGCACAAATCAATCGAACATCAATGGTACTAGGTTTATTTGCACCAACCCTTGTTATTTCTCTTCTTTCTAATACTGTTAATAGTTTGGCTTGCATTGGTAAAGATAAGTTTCCAATCTCATCTAAAAACAGGGTACCTCCGGAAGCAATTTCGAATCTTCCTGGCTTATCTTTTTTGGCATCCGTAAAAGAACCTTTCATATGGCCAAAAAGTTCGCTTTCGAACAAGGTTTCTGCAATTGATCCTAAATCTACGCTAATAAAAACTTCATCTTTTCTAAGCGAGTTTCTGTGTAATGCTCTTGCTACCAATTCCTTTCCTGTTCCGTTTTCTCCTAGAATAAGAATGTTTGCATCAGTCTTGGCAACTTTATTAATGGTGGCAAACACTTGTTTCATCTCTGGAGAGTTTCCTATAAACTCATGAAAGGGCTGATCTTGAATTGCACTAATTTCTTTTTGTTTTTTTCTAAGGTCAGTTGCTTCACTTTTCGACCTTCTAAGTTTGATAGAAGAAGATATAGTGGCTAAAAGTTTTTCATTTTGCCATGGTTTTAGAACAAAGTCCGTAGCACCTAACTTAATAGCTTTAACCGCTTTTTCGGCATCACCATATGCTGTAATGAATACGACAACAGCATCAGGATCAATTTCCATAATTTTTGCTAACCAATCGAATCCTTCTTGACCACTTATAGCGTCCTTTGTAAAATTCATGTCAAGCAAAATAACATCATAACTATTGTTATGAAGAATTTCGGGGATTTTTTCGGGATTCGTCTCAGTTTGGATTATTTCGACGTGATTTTTAAGTAGCAATTTCAATGCAAATAAAATATCTTCATTATCGTCTATAGCAAGGATTTTACCAATTTTTTCGCTCATAATTAGAATAGCAATTAGTAATTAAACATAGTGTTTTTTCATTTAAATGTAAATATACAATTTAATTTTAGATACACATGTTCGATTCCGTACTCTTAATGTTTCGTAATCGTACACTTTAGTTATTATTGTAAAAGTAAAATAAGGTGTAACTATCAATATATCAAAAGGTAAAAGTTTTTGGCATAGTAAATGTAAAATATGATCAGAATCTAAATAAATCTTACAAAATTTTAAAGAATGGATAGAGTAATAGAAAAAAAGCATAAATGGCTAAACAAAAGAACAATCTGGTTCACAATTGGAGGTGTTCTTATTCTACTGGTCGCCTATAACATTTTTTTCGGCGATAAAAGTTCTAAGTTAAATGTTGAAAAGGAAAAAATTACTATTGAATCAATCATTGAAAGTGAATTCAAAGATTATATTGCACAGATAGGTACAGTTGAACCTATTAAAACCATATACCTTGATGCTATTGAAGGAGGTCGTGTAGAAGAAATCCTTATCGATGAAGGAAATATGGTTAAAAAAGGAGACGTTATTCTTAGATTGAGTAATACAAATCTAATATTGGAAATTTCTAATAACGAGGCTTCGGTTTCAAGATCTATTAACGAATTTGAAAACACCAAAATCAATTTAGAATTAAATACGATCAATAGAAAACAAACTTTGATAGAAACTGAACGTCAGTTAAAAATGCAGGAACGGCAGTATGAATATAATAAGGAAATGTTTAAAGAGGAGCATATTTCAAAAGAAGTATATGATCAATCGTATGAGCAGTATAATGCTACTAAACAGCAGTACAAATTATTAAAAGAAGCATTGAAAAATGATTCTTTATATAGAGAAGTGCAGCTTAAGGCAATGGACAATCAGATTAAGAATATGCAAGAAAATCTGAAAATTATTCAAGGCCGTATGGAGAATCTAAAAGTAAAAGCTCCTGTAAATGGTGAGTTAGCAAACCTAAATCCTGAAATTGGTGAGGTTATCAATTACGGACAAAGAATAGGAACAGTTAACATACTCGACAACTATAAATTAAGAGTAGAAATTGATGAGCATTATATTGCTCGAGTTAGAAGAGGACTCCCAGGCAGTTTTGACTTTGCCGGTTCCAACTACACATTAAAAATTGAAAAAGTTTATCCTGAAGTAAATAATGGTCGATTTGCTGTAGATATGGTATTTACATCCGAAAAACCAAGTCAGATTAGAATAGGTCAAACCTTTAGGTTAAAGTTAGAACTTGGAGAATCTAAACAGGCAGTATTAATACCTCGTGGAGGATTCTACCAAAGCACTGGTGGACAATGGGTATATGTTGTAGATGAAGATAACAACATCGCCGTTAAAAGAAGTATATCAATCGGACGTCAAAATCCTAGATATTATGAAGTATTAGAGGGATTGGAGCCTGGAGAAAAAGTGATCGTTTCAAGTTATGATAACTTTAACGAGGTTGATCAATTAATATTAAAATAATTAGATAATATATTAGTAATTTAAATCTTACAGTTATGATTAAAACTAATGAGTTAGTAAAAGTTTTCAGAACAGACGAAGTAGAAACTACTGCTCTGAACAAAGTAAATTTGAATATTGAAAGCGGAGAATTTGTTGCAATTATGGGACCATCAGGTTGTGGTAAATCGACATTATTAAATATTCTTGGATTATTAGATAATCCTAGTTCTGGAGAATTACACTTTGTTGATCAGGAAGTATCTAAATTTTCAGAAAGACAAAGGACGAATTTAAGAAAAGCAAATATTGGATTTGTATTCCAGAGCTTTAACTTAATTGATGAATTGACAGTTTATGAAAATGTTGAACTTCCATTATTGTACTTAAATATGCCTTCATCTGAGCGTAAGAAGAAAGTTGAAGAAGTACTTGACAGAATGAAAATGTCGCATCGTAAAAAGCATTTTCCACAGCAATTATCAGGTGGTCAGCAACAAAGAGTTGCTATTTCAAGAGCTGTTGTAACAAATCCAAAATTAATCCTTGCCGATGAGCCTACTGGTAACTTAGACTCTGCAAATGGTGAAGAGGTTATGAATTTGTTAACTCAATTAAATAACGAAGGTACAACCATTGTAATGGTAACTCACTCCCCATCAGATGCCGAAAAAGCACATAGAATAGTTCAATTATTCGATGGTCATATAGTTACTGAGAATATTAAAAAAGTATTATAAATAGATTGATATTAAGGGAGGCAGAAGTGATTTTCCCCTATACTTTCCCGATTTTTGAGTATATAAGATCCCCAATTTAATGTCACTTCTGCTCTTTCTTATAAAAAAGGAGGCTCTTCGTAGCCTCCTTTTTTTGTTCGTATTCGTACAAAATTTGACCGATGGCGCACAAAACACTCATGATATTTAAACGATTAATTTACCTAAAGAATAGATAATCTGCGCTTTACAAATGTTGGCATATTAGTTGATTTTAAGTCATTGTAAATCATTTTTAACCCATAACTAACTTAGATGATAGAGTAATAAATTAAAAATGAAAGGATAAATATTATGTTAAAAGACCTATGTATTCCAATTCCTGGTTTTAGCGAAAACGAAGTCGCTGAATTACATTTAAAAGTTGGCGATCGAAAAATTAGCTACGATTTTAGAGTTGAATCCTTCGCTTGGGACGTTGAGGATGAACTAAACGGAGATTCAGACGATATAAGCAAATCGTTGGCAAGAATCAGTCGTTTAAGAAAAGCTATAGCCGAATATGATAAAACTTGGGAGTTAATTCAAATATTTACACCAGCTGATTCAGCAAAGTTTATACAAGTTTTATATAGAAAAAAGACTAGTTAAATCTAAAATCAAACCTATGAAAAAAATATTTTCAATGGCAGTAGCAATATTGTTTACTGCCACATCTTTATTGGCGCAAAGTATAGAGGATGAAAAGGAAACCATTAAAAAAGTAATTCAAACAGCTTATGTTGATGGATTGCAAAACAAAGGGAATGTGGAAGATATTGAAAGCGGATTTCATCCCGGATTTAATTTATTAGGAGTTAGAGATGATATGTTAACCAAGTATCCAATTTATAGTTGGATAAAGAGTTTTGAAAAGAGAAAAGAAGCAGATCCTTCTCCAGTTGTAGATGAACAGAAAATAACTTGTGATTATTTATTGATTGATGTTACAGGCAACGCAGCAATGGCGAAAATACAGCTATTTAGAAATAAAGAGCTACTTTTTACAGATTATTTGCAACTATATAAATTCGATGATGGATGGAAGGTAGTAAGTAAGATCTATTATCGGCATTAACAAAAGATAGATAAAAAAAAGATAAGGTATTTATTTTATATAGATACCTTTTTTTTGTTAATACGCTTAAATTAAGAATAAATATTAATATTTTTAAGTGTTATTAATTAAAAATATGATTATGAGAAAAATATTGATTTTAGGAATTTTAGGCTTAAGCTTTTTTAATTCATGTGAAGATGATGTAAAGAAACCAATAGCCTCATTTACAGTGGAAAAAACGATAGCGCTTCCTGGAGAGACCATTCTGTTTTATAATAATTCGCAGCATGCTATTTCTTATGAATGGAACTTTGATGATGGTACAGCAACCATTTCAGATGAAAACCCAAGGCATTCATTTAGCGAAGTAGGTAGTTATACTGTAACATTAAAAGCAATTGGAGAGGGCGGATCAAATACAAGCTCAACCGAAATTAGTGTAGAGGAAGAGGCCAGAATTTTCCCGGGCAGTAGAATTGATCAATATTATATTGGAGCTATTTGGTCTGATGTTATTGATGTTATTGCAAGTGATTATTATTTTGACAATACTTCAACTGTCAATAGCGGTTATCTTCACACATTCGTTATGGAGAGTGAGCAGTTGGCTATTTACTTTGATTCCACCAATCCAAGTCAAGTGCAAGATACTGATCCATTATTTTTTGTTTCGGCATGGGGAAATTATAAAGGAAGAACTCCAACTAATTTAAAAATTGGAAGCACATTATCGGAGGTTTATGATATTTTTGGAATACCTGAAATAGAAAATGGTAATGGATATATTGTTTATTATTATTTTAATCAAGGGATATTATTTTATTCCGAAAACGATATAGTACTGGAGATTGATATATTTCCACCGTTTAATAATAAGAATGAGAATGATCAGGAATACATAAAATTTATAAAACAGTCTATAACTCAAAAATCCAGGTAGTTTTTTTAACAGTTTTTCTTGGATTTGGATAAAGCATTTAAAAAGATGAAAGTTGATAAAAAAGCATTAATTCGATGGAAGGTTTATTTGGATCGATCCAAAATGTATATTGGTTATATAAACCTTTTTATGATGGTAACCATATTCTTAGGAGCCATTAAAAATACGGGAATCGGTAAATTTCTAATTGAAAATGTTTATGTAGCAATCCCGGTTCTGATAATCCTTTTTATATTCTTTGCCTTACTGCTGGGATATTGGGATTCCAGGTTAGGCATTCGAAGTGAGGAGATGAGGAATTTATCGTCTCAAAATCCGATCCAAATGGAGATTTTGGATACTATTAGAAGAATCAAAGAAGAGCAAGAAATCCTTATTGAAAAAATAAATGAATTAAAAAAATCCAATTAATTGGTTTTACTTGCATCTTTTTAACTAAAAGACCGTCTTTAGTTAAATCTAAAAAGCTTATTATCATGAAAAAATTACTACTTACTATTAGCTTATTGCTTTTTCCACTTCTTGCTTTTTTGCAGGTATCTGTAGATGCAAGTGAAATTATCGAGAAACTAAATAATGGAGAATAAGCGCAATACGAAAATGTTACCATTCAGGGTGATATTGACTTTAGAATG